>NZ_JBKBCT010000041.1:0-36795 GCF_050871525.1 Kineococcus auxinigenes
CACCTATTTGTTCAGCGCGGGGGGGGTGCGGGGCGGGGTGATCGCGCTGGTGGCCTGGGGGGGGGGCGCCCGGCTCGGCGGCGGCCGGGGCCCCGCGACCGCGGTGAACATGGTGACCGCCTCGCTGCTGCTGTTCGTCGTCTTCTACAACGTGCTGTCCGCGGCCGTGGCCCGCCGCGAGGAGGGGGTGCTGCAGCGGTTGCGCACCGGCGAGGCCACCGACGCGGAGGTGCTGGTGTCGCTGGCGCTGCCGTCGGCCCTGGTCACCGTCGTCATGACCGGCGTGCTGGTGCTCGCCGGGTTCGCCGCGCTGGACCTGCAGCTGCCGTCCAGCCCCCTGCTGGTCCTCGCCGGCCTCCTGCTGGGCGTGGTGGCGCACTCCGCCCTGGCGCTGGTCACCGCGACGTGGACCCGGACCCTGGAGTCCGCCCAGGTCACCTCCCTGCCGGTGATCGCCGTGTGCGCCGTCGGCGGCGGGTTCGCCGTCCCCCTGGACGCGCTGCCGCCGGCGGTGGCGCGCGTCGCGGAGTTCACGCCCCTGGCGCCCGTGGTGGAGCTGCTGCGCGCCGGCTGGATCGGTGAGCCGACGTTCGCCGACGTCGCGGTGTGGACCGGGACGCTGCTGGGCTGGGTGGTCGTGGGTGTGCTGCTGGTGCGTTCCGGCTTCCGCTGGTCCCCGCGCTCCTGAGCGAGCCCGCGCTGGGAGCTGAGAGGGTTCGGGGGTGAACAGCACGGCCGGGCGCGGGTGGGCGGGGTCCTGGGGGCGCTGGTGGAGCGCCAAGGACGACGTCGAGCGCATCACCTTCTACACGCGCCACTCGTTCAGCGGTCTCGTGGCCATCGGCCCCCTGGTGGTCTTCGGCCGGGTCACCGACCCCGACGTGCTGGGCGTCCGTCCCGTCGCCGGGGTCGCCGCGCTGGTGCTGTCGGTCCTGCAGGCGGTGGTGGTGGGGCTCGTGCTCGGCCGCCTGGTCACCCGCGGTCACGTGCCGCGCTCGTCGCGGGTGCCGCTCGTCCTCACCTCGGCCGCGGCCTTCTGCGCCGGGTTCGCCATGCCCTCGCCGCAGGGCGGGGGACTGGTGCGCGTGGCCGCCGTGGTGGTGCTGTTCTGGCCGGCGGGGTTCCTGGGCGCCCGGCGCAGCGGTGCGCTGGCCCTGCTGGCCGGGACCGTCCTCATCGCGCTGAACCGCGAGGCGTTCGAGTGGCCGGGGCAGGTCCTGCTGGCCGGGCTGGTGCTGGCGGTCGTGTGCTGGTTCGCGGCCGTCACCGTGCGGCTGTCGATGTGGATCCTCGACGTCGTGCGCCGGCTCGCTTCCGCCGAGCGGGACCGCGCACGCCTTGCGGTGGCGGAGGAGCGGCTGCGCTTCGCGCGCGACCTGCACGACGTCGTCGGCCGGGACCTGTCCGCCATCGCCGTCACCAGCGACCTGGTGGCCGAGCTCGCCCGGCGGGGGCGGCCGGAGGCGGTCGATCGCGCGGAGGAGGTGCGCCGCATCGCGCAGGAGTCGCTGCGCGAGGTGCGCGAGGTGGTGCGCGGCTACCGCGGGGTGGACCTGGACGTGGAGCTGGAGGGCGCGGCGGCCCTGCTGCGCTCGGCCGGGGTGGAGTGCACCGTCACCGCCGACGCCGCCGGTGCCTCCGAGGCGGCCCGCACGGCGGCGGCGTGGGTGGTGCGGGAGGGTGTGACCAACGTGGTGCGGCACTCCTCGTCGGCGACGCGGTGCCGCATCGAGGTGAGCGGCGGGGGAGGCGGACCGGTGCGGGTGCTGATCGAGAACGACGGGGCGCCGCAGACGGTGCCCGGGAGCGGCTCGGGCCTGGTGGGACTGGCCGAGCGGCTGCGGCCGCTGGGCGGGGAGCTGACCACCGAGCGCCGCGAAGGCACCTTCGCGCTGCGCGTGGAGCTGCCGGTGGTGAGCGCGTGAGCGCCGCGGCGGGCGAGCCGATCCGGGTCCTGCTGGCCGACGACGAGAACCTCGTGCGCTCGGCGGTGGCGGGGCTGCTGCAGCTGCAGGACGACATCGACGTGGTCGCGCAGGCCGCCTCCGGTCCCGAGGCGATCGCGGTGGCCCGCAAGGAGCGCCCGCACGTGGCGGTGCTGGACCTGCAGATGCCGGGTGCGGACGGGCTCGCGGTCGCCGAGGCGGTGCACGCCGACGTGCCCGGCTGCACCACGCTGATCCTCACCAGCCACGGCCGGCCGGGTTACCTCAAGCGGGCGCTGGAGCTGGGCGTGCGGGGTTTCCTGCCCAAGACCGCCTCCGGTGCGGTGCTGGCCGACGCCATCCGCACCGTCGCCGCCGGCGGGCGCTACGTGGACCCCGAGCTGGCGGCCGACGCCATCGCGGCGGGGGAGAGCCCCCTGACGCCGCGCGAGGCCGATGTGCTGGAACTGGCCGCGGACGGTGCCGGCATCGAGGAGATCGCCGTGCGCGTCTCCCTGTCGCCGGGCACCGTCCGCAACCACCTGTCCAGCTGCGTGGGGAAGCTGGGGGTGTCCAACCGGCACGAGGCCGTCGTCGCGGCTCGCCGCGCCGGCTGGATCTGACCCCTCGGCCTCCCGGGCGGGTCAGGCCTTCGCGACCTGCACGACCGCCCACGACAGCGGCGGCAGCACGATCGTGGCCAGGCCGTCGACGATCGAGACGTCCTGCAGGGGGCGCAGGCCGACCTGGTCGTGCGAACCGGTCGCGTTGGTGGTGTGCCGGTCCTGGCCCTCGGTGGCGGCCAGCACCTTGGCGCTGACGACCTTGTCCACGTCGAAGCCGCGCAGGGACACCTCGACCGAGGCGCTCTCGGACTGGTCGCGGTTGGCCAGGAACAGCGACACGGTGGAGGTGTCGTCGTTCCAGGTGGCGCTGGCGTCCACGACGTCGACGTCGCCGAACTTGTCGGTCTCGTACTTGTCGGACGTCGTCGCGACCCGCAGCACGTCACCGGTGGCGAGGTGGCGCATCTGCTCGAACGGGTGGGCGATGGTCTGCTTCCACGCGTCCCCGCCGGCCTCGCTGCGCAGCAGGCCGATGACGTTGACCAGCTGCGCCTGGGCGCCGATGGTGACGCGGTCGGCGTGGCGCAGCAGCGAGTTCAGCAGCGTGCCGACGACGACGGCGTCGGTGATGGAGTACTCGTCCTCGATGACGCGCGGGGCGACGTCCCAGGGCTGCACGCCGGGGGCGTGGTGGGGGCGCGACTGGTACCACACGTTCCACTCGTCGAACGAGATGTTGATGCGCTTGTTGTGCTTGCCCTTCGCGCGCACCGCGTCCGCCGTGGCGACGACCTGGTCGATGAAGAGGTCCATGTCGACGGCCGAGGCGAGGAAGCTGGCGGCGTCGCCGTCGGACTCCTCGTAGTAGGCGTGGCAGGAGACGTAGTCGACCGCGTGGTACGACAGCTCCAGGACGGTGGACTCCCACTCGCCGAACGTCGGCATCGAGCGGCTGGAGGAGCCGACGGCCACGAGCTCGATGTCCGGGTCGATGGAGCGCATCGCCATGCCGGTCTCGGCGGCCAGGCGGCCGTACTCGTGGGCGGTCTTGTGACCGGTCTGCCAGGGCCCGTCCAGCTCGTTGCCCAGGCACCACAGCTTGATGTCCAGCGGGTCCTTGGTGCCGTGCGCGACGCGCAGGTCGGAGTACTTCGTGCCGGAGTTCAGGTTCGTGTACTCGAGCAGGTTGCAGGCGTCCTGCAGGCCGCGGGTTCCGAGGTTGACGGCCATCATCGTCTCGGTGCCGACCTTGCGGGCCCAGGAGTCGAACTCGGCCAGGCCGAACTGGTTCGTCTCCACCGAGCGCCACGCGCGGTCGATGCGCCGGGGGCGCTCCTCGCGCGGGCCGACGGAGTCCTCCCAGTCGAAGCCGGAGACGAAGTTGCCGCCGGGGTAGCGCACCACGGTGGGGGCGATCTGCTTCGTCAGCTCCAGGACGTCGCCGCGCAGGCCGTCCTCGTCGGCGGTGGGGTGGTCCGGCTCGAAGATGCCGGTGTACACGCAGCGGCCCATGTGCTCCACGAAGGAGCCGAACAGTCGGTGCGGGACCGGGCCGACGGTGAAGGCGGGGTCGAGGGTGAGGCGGGCGTTGCGCACGGGGGTCCTTCCTGGGGCTGTCGTGCGGGGTGGTGGGGTCGTGGGGTGGTGTGGTGGAACGCAGGGACGGGCGCGTGGCCGTGGCCGCACGCCCGTCCCGGATCAGGGTGTCACTGGCCGCCGAGGCCGGTGGTGGCGACGCCCTTGATGATCTGCCGCTGGAACAGCATGAACACGATGATGAGGGGCAGGCCCGCCAGGATGGCCGAGGCCATGACCTGCGCGTAGCGGATGCCGAAGGTGCTCTGCACCGTGACCAGGCCGACCGGCAGGGTCATGAGGTTCGGGTCCGAGGTCACGATCAGCGGCCACAGGAAGTTGTTCCAGGCGCCGATGAACACGAAGATCGCGACCGCCGCGATGATGGAGCGCGACAGCGGCATGATGATCTGCCAGAAGATGCGGAAGGTGCCGGCGCCGTCCACGCGGGCCGCCTCCTCCAGCTCCTTGGGCACGCCGTCGAAGAACTTCTTCAGGATGAAGACCATGGCGGGTGCCACCAGCTGCGGCAGGATGATGCCCCAGTAGGTGTCCACCAGGCCCATCACGATGAGCTGCTTGTACAGCGGCACGATGAGGATCTGCGGCGGCACCATGATGCCGGCCACGGTCAGGGCCAGGAGGAAGTTCTTGCCGCGGAACGAGGTGCGGGAGAACCCGTACGCGGCCAGCGCCGAGACGGCCACGGTCAGGATCGTCACGGCGATCGCGACGACCGTGGAGTTGACGAACCAGGTGATGAGGTCGTCGCTGCCCAGCACGGAGCGGTAGGCGTCCAGGGTGAACCCGGACTCCGGGATCCACTGCGGCGGCACCGCGGTGGTCTCCGCCTCGGGCTTGAGCGAGGTGTCCAGGGCCCACAGCAGCGGTGCCAGCCACAGCAGCGAGACCACGACCAGGCCCGTGACCACCAGGGCCCGGAGCCCCAGCGGGGCCTTGGGGCCGCGCTGGTCGCTCGTGCGGGAGGGGCGACGGCCGGACGTCGCCCGCGACGGTGCGAGGGTCGCCATGGTCAGTGTCCCTTCCGGTTGGTGCTGCGACGGTTGGTCAGCCAGAGCTGACCCAGCGACACCGCGATGATGAGGAGGAAGAAGAAGTACGAGATCGCCGAGGCGTAGCCCAGCCGGTAGTTCACGAAGCCGGAGTCGTAGACGTACTGCAGGATCGGTGCCGCCGCGCCCTCGGGGCCACCGGTGCCGCCGGCCCACAGGATGTAGATCTGGTCGAAGACCTTCAGCGACGCCAGGACCTGCAGGATGACCACCAGGCCGGTCGTGCGGCTCAGCAGCGGCAGCGTCATGGACACCAGGCGGCGGAACGGGCCGGCGCCGTCGATGGCGGCGGCCTCGTAGATCGACTCCGGGATGGCCTGCAGCGCGGACAGGTACAGCAGGAAGTTGAAGCCCACGGTCCACCAGACCGTGATGATCACGGTGGAGAGCAGGGCCATGTTCGGATCGGTGAGCCAGCCCACGGTGGGCAGGCCCCACTGGGCCAGCGTGTTGTTGATGAAGCCCAGGTCGTTCTGGAACAGCCACTGCCAGATGAGCACGACGGTGGCCACCGGCAGCAGGAACGGCGCGAAGAACGAGAAGCGCCACAGCCACTGGCCGCGCACGCCGGACTGCACCAGCAGCGCCATGCCCAGGGCGACGGCGACGAGCGGGATCGTGCTCATGACGGTGAACAGCAGGGTGTGGCCCAGCGTGCGCCACACCTGGGAGTCGCCGAGCAGTTCGGCGTAGTTGTCCACCCCGACGAACTGGGCGGGCTTCCCGGCGAGGCTGACGTCGAAGAAGCTCATCCCCAGGCCGTACAGGACGGGGACGATCGTGAAGAGGGCGTAGACGACGAGGAACGGCAGGACGAACCAGAAGCCGCCCCGGTTGGTCGTCAGGCTGTTCTTGGGGACGCGCTGGTCCAGCGGCCGGGCGGGCCCGGGCGAGACGGTGGACGTCGTCGTGGTGGTGGCCATGTCGGTGTCCTCCTCAGACCGGGCTCGGGGTGGCGAGCTGCTTGTTCAACCACGCCTCGAGCTGGTCGACGGCTTCGTCGGGCGTGATGCTCTGCAGGTGCAGCGCGGCCAGGATCTGGCCGGCCTGCCCCATCAGGGAGGACCCCGAACCGGAGAAGTACGCGTCCGGGTCGAAGGCGATCTTGTCGGCCGCCCCGCGGTAGTTGGACTGCGGCGTCAGCGCCAGGTACTCCTGGGACTCGCTGACCGGGCCGTAGGCGGGGATGTGCCCGCCCTCGCCCCACGACAGGGAGTTCTTCAGCGCCGAGGCGACGAAGAGGTAGGCGTTGCGCCGGCTCTCCTCGTCCAGGTCGCGCTGGCGCGGCAGGACGAAGCTGTGGCCGTCGCCGCGCACCGCCGCGGTGCCGTACAGCTGCGGGAACTCCTGCATGGAGAACGGCGTGCCCGTGGTGAGGAAGGTGCTGACCTCCCACTCGCCGGTCAGCAGGAGGCCGGCCTGGTTGGAACCGAACACCGCGATGGCGCCGGCGGCGTCGGCCGTCTGCGAGACGGCCTCGCCGTCGGTGAACTCCTGCATGAAGGTCAGGACCTCGACCATCTTGGCGCGGTCGAACTGCGCGGTGCCGCCCGGGGGCAGCTCCAGGGTCCCGCCGTTCTGGCTGTACAGCGTCCAGAACAGCATCCAGTTCACGAAGGCGTCCGCGGCGGCGTAGGCGATGCCGTTGCCCCCGGTGACCTCGGCGCAGCGCCGGCCGAACTCGATGAGGTCCTGCGGGCTGGTGATGGGCTTCAGGCTCCCGTCGGCCTCCAGCAACCCGGCCTGCGCGCAGATGTCCGTGTTGTAGAAGAGCACGAAGGGGTGCGAGTCCAGCGGGACGGCGAACAGTTCGCCGTTCACGGTGGCCTTGCGCCACAGGGGAGCGGGGAAGTCGGCCTCGGTGATGCCCAGCCCGGCCAGCTCGTCCAGGTCGAACGGCTCCAGCAGGTGCTCGGCGAACGTGGGCAGCCGCGACAGGTGCATGGACGCCACGTCCGGCGGCCGGCCGCCGGCCGCCGCCATCGCCAGCTTCGTGTAGTACGGCGAGCCCCAGGCCAGCGTCGTGGCCGTCACGTCGACCTCGGGGTGCTCGGCGCGGAAGGCGTCGACCAGGCCGATCATGCGCAGGCCGTCGCCGCCGGCGAAGAAGTTCCAGTACTGCAGGGACGACTCCGCGCCCACCGCCGTGAGCGGTGTGGCGCAAGAGCTCAGGACGCCCGTGCCCGCCAGTCCGGCAGTCAGAGCGGTGCCGCGCAGGAACGCGCGGCGAGATGGTGCGGTCACCCTCGACCTCCTTCTTGCAACGTTGGAAGAGAAGGTGCCACGGCGTCGACCGCAGGTCAAGCCGTCCGGGAGGGCGCGGAGTGTGTCACGATCGACACATGCCAGCGACCCGAGCGACGACGCTGAAGGACGTCGCCGCAGCGGCCGGCGTCTCGATCAAGACGGTCTCCAACGTCGTCAACGACCACCCCCACGTGCGCCCGGAGATGCGCGAGCGGGTCCGCGCCTTCATCGAGCAGCTGGACTACCGCCCCAACGGGATGGGGAGGCAGCTGCGCCAGGGCCGCAGCGGCCTGATCGCGCTGGCCATCCCGCACGTCACGAGCCCCTACTACGGCGAGCTCACCGGCGCCCTGGTCGACGCCGCCCGCAGGCGCGGGCTGACCCTGCTCGTCGAGCAGACCGACGCCGACCCCGACCGCGAGCGCCAGGCCGCCGAGGGGTTCGGGGTGCGCATGGTCGACGGGCTGGTGTTCGTCCCCCTGAACATCCCCACCGGGGTGCTCGCCGGGCGGCGCGACCGCACCCCCGCGGTGCTCATCGGGGAGAACGGCGAGGGGGCCGGCGCCGACCGCGTCACCATCGACTCCACCGCCATCGGGGAACTGGCCACCACCCACCTGCTCCAGCTCGGCCGCCGGCGCGTCGCGTTCCTCGGCGACAAGGACGCGGAGCGATCCCCGGTGCTCGCCCAGCGCGTCGCCGGCTACCGCCGGGCGCTGCAGCGGGCCGGGATCGAGGTCGACCCGCAGCTCCTGCGGCCGACGCCCGAGTGGGAGCGCGGGCACGGCCACGACGCCGTGGTGGAACTGCTGACCGCCCGCCCGGACGTCGACGCGATCTTCGCCGCCAACGACCTGCTCGCCTTCGGCGCCCTGCACGCCCTGCGCCGCCTGGGTCGCCGGGTGCCCGAGGACGTCGCGGTCGTCGGGGTCGACGACGTCGAGGAGTCGCGCTTCTGCGCACCCACCCTCACCACCGTCGCCATCGACCGCACCTCGATCGCCGAGCAGGCCCTGGCGCTGCTGGCCGAGCGGCTCGACGGCCTCGACGTCGCGCCGCGGGTCCTCACCGCCGAGCACCGCCTCGTGGTGCGGGAGAGCACCGGGGGCTGACGGGCGCACTCGTGCCCACCCGCCCCGTCGGGCAGGATCGCGCCGTGCGAGCCGTGCAGATCACCGCCACGGGCGGCCCGGAGGTCCTCACCCTCGTCGAGGTGCCGGAGCCGGAGCCGGGCCCCGGGCAGGTCCTCGTGGCCGTCGAGGCCGCGGGCGTGAACTTCATCGACACCTACCGCCGCAGCGGGGTCTACCCGCTCGACCTGCCCGCCGTGCTCGGCAGCGAGGGCGCCGGCCGCGTCGTGCGCGCCGGCGAGGGCGTCGAGGGGTTCGCCCCCGGCGACCTCGTGGCGTGGAAGGAGGGGAGCGGCAGCTACGCCGAACGGGCCCTGGTCGCCGCCGACGAGCTGGTCCCCGTGCCCGCCGGCGTCGACGCGCGCACCGCGGCGGCCGTCCTGCTGCAGGGGCTGACCGCGCACTACCTGGCCACCGACACGTTCCGCGTCACCGAGGGCACCTGGGCGCTCGTGCACGCCGCCGCCGGCGGGGTGGGCCTGCTGCTGACGCAGCTGGTGCGGCTGCGCGGCGGGCGGGTGCTCGCGACCACCTCCACGCAGGACAAGGCGGAGCCGGCGCTCGCCGCCGGCGCCGAGGAGGTCGTGCCCTACGCCGACGCCGCCCGGCGCGCCCGCGAGCTGACCGGCGGCCGGGGCGTGGACGTCGTCTACGACGGCGTCGGGAAGGACACCTTCGACGCGTCGCTGAGCGCGCTGCGCCCGCGCGGCCTGCTGGCCCTGTACGGCGGTTCGTCCGGGCAGGTGCCGCCGTTCGACGTGCAGCGCCTCAACGCCGCCGGCTCGCTGTTCCTGACCCGGCCCACCCTGGCCTCGTACACGCAGGACCGCGCCGAGCTGCTGGCGCGCACCGAGGAGCTGTTCGGGTGGGTCGCGGACGGGCGCCTGCGGGTGCGGATCGGCGGCACCCACCCGCTGGAGCGGGCCCGCCGAGCCCACGAGGAGCTCCAGGGCAGGCGCACGACGGGCAAGCTCCTGCTGGTGCCCTGAGCGGGGCGCGCGCCCGGGGCCCTCAGCCTCGGCCGGAGAGCACGCAGAACTCGTTGCCCTCGGGGTCGGCCAGCACGACCCAGCTCACCCGGCGGTGCTGGCCGACGTCCACCGGGCGGGCCCCGGCCTCGCGGGCCGCCAGCACGACGCGGTCCTGCCCCGGCGGCGGGGAGGTCGGGCGCACGTCCAGGTGCCAGCGGTTCTTCACCGCGTGCGCGGTGGTGGTGCGCACGAACTCCAGGTAGGGGCCGGTGCGGCCGTCGCGCAGCGCCGCGGCCGCCGGGTCCGAGCGCGCCGGCTCCCAGCCGGTCAGCGGGGCCCAGAAGGCCGCCAGCGCCTGCGGGCGCAGCGCCTGCACGACGATCGCCGCCACCCGCCCGCACCCCTCGTACTGCGGGCGCGGGTCGAGCACGCAGAACTCGTTGCCCTCGGGATCGGCGAGCACCACCCACGGCGCGTCGCCCTGCCCCACGTCGGCGCGCCGGGCGCCGGCGTCCAGCAGGAACTGCACCGTCTGGCGCTGGTCGGCGGGGGAGGAGGTGTCCAGGTCCAGGTGGACGCGGTTGGGGCCCCGCTTGGGCTCGCGCACCGGCACGAACACCAGCGGCACCCCCGGCTCGCCCTCGGGCGGGTCCACGTCCACCTCCCCGGCGTCGGCGTGGCCCAGGCGCCAGTCCAGCGCCCGCGCCCACCAGCGCGCCAGGGACCCGGGCTCGGCCGCGTCGACCGTCACCGAGGCCAGCCGCGACCCCGCCCCCGGTGCGACCGGCCGACCGGGGACCACGGGCCTACTGCCCGCGGCCGGTCTGCTGCTGCAGCTCGTCGATGAGCTCGGAGGCGTGCGCCTTCGTCAGGTCGTCCGGCAGCTCGCGGCCGGCCTCGCGGGCGAGGGTCTCCAGGTAGCTCTTCTGCGGGCCGGTCATCGGCTCGTCGCCGGTGACCCAGGTCTCCGGGTCCTTCTCGGCGCTCCGGGCGGGGTCGGGGGTCTGGTCCTCGCTGCTGTTCTCGCTCACGGGGCCGACGCTACGACCCGGGTGCGACACGCGCCCGGCGAGCGGCGCGAGCCGCTCGCCCCAGCCGTCCCGGCACCGGGCGAGCGCCCGGGGCGCCACCCGCCCGCGGACCCGCCCGAGGCGGGCTGCGCCCTAGGATCGGGCCATGACCCACGTCCTGTCCGCGGTGGCCTGGCCCTACGCCAACGGCCCCCGCCACATCGGCCACGTCGCCGGCTTCGGCGTCCCCTCCGACGTGTTCAGCCGGTACATGCGGATGGCGGGTCACGACGTCCTCATGGTCTCCGGCACCGATGAGCACGGCACACCGATCCTCGTGCAGGCCGAGCAGGAGGGCGTGAGCCCGCAGGAGCTGGCGGACCGCTACAACCGGGTCATCGCCGAGGACCTGCACGGGCTGGGCCTGTCCTACGACCTGTTCACCCGCACCACCACGCGCAACCACTACGCGGTCGTGCAGGAGATGTTCCGCACCGTGCACCGCAACGGGTACATGGTGGCGAAGAAGGGCATGGGGGCCATCTCCCCGTCCACCGGGCGCACCCTGCCGGACCGCTACGTGGAGGGCACCTGCCCGATCTGCGGCTTCGACGGCGCCCGCGGCGACCAGTGCGACAACTGCGGCAACCAGCTCGACGCGATCGAGCTGAAGAACCCCCGCAGCCGCATCAACGGCGAGACGCCCGTGTTCGTCGAGACCGAGCACTTCTACCTCGACCTGCCCGCCCTGGCCGAGGCCCTGGGGTCCTGGTTGCAGACCCGCGCCGACACCGGCCGCTGGCGCCCCAACGTGCTGAAGTTCTCCCAGAACCTGCTCGCGGACATGAAGCCGCGGGCCATGACCCGCGACATCGACTGGGGCATCCCGGTGCCGCTGGCCGGCTGGGAGGACAACCCCGCCAAGCGGCTGTACGTGTGGTTCGACGCCGTCATCGGCTACCTGTCGGCGTCGGTGGAGTGGGCCCGCCGCTCCGGCGACGACGACGCGTGGAAGGCGTGGTGGACCGACCCGGCCGCCGAGTCGTACTACTTCATGGGCAAGGACAACATCACCTTCCACTCCCAGATCTGGCCGGCCGAACTGCTGGCCTACGACGGGAAGGGCGCGCAGGGCGGCGAGCCGGGCCCGTTCGGCGCGCTGAACCTGCCCAGCGAGGTCGTCGCCAGCGAGTTCCTCACCATGGAGGGCAAGCAGTTCTCCTCCAGCCGCGGCGTGGTCATCTACGTGCGCGACGTGCTGGCCCGCTACCAGCCGGACGCGTTGCGGTACTTCATCTCCGCCGCCGGGCCGGAGAACAACGACGCCGACTTCACCTGGCGGGAGTTCGCCACCCGCACCAACTCCGAGCTGGTCGCCGGGTGGGGCAACCTCGTCAACCGCACCGCCAGCCTCATCGCCAAGAACGTCGGCTCCATCCCCGAGCGCGGCGAGCTCACCGACGCCGACCGGGCGCTGCTGACCACCACCGCCGGCGGGTTCGGCGACGTCGGCGCCCTCATCGAGGCGCACCGGCAGCGCGCGGCGATCGGCGAGGCGATGCGCGTGGTCGGCGAGGTGAACAAGTACCTCACCGAGCAGGAGCCCTGGAAGATCAAGAACTCCGACCCGGAGCGGATGCGCTCGGTGCTGCACGTCACGGCGCAGGCCGTCTCGGACTGCCGCACCCTGCTGTCGCCGTTCCTGCCGCACTCGGCGCAGGCGGTGCACGAGGCCCTGGGCGGCACCGGCACCGTCTCGCCGATGCCGCAGCTGCGCGAGGTCACCGACCTCGACGACGCCTCGCGCTCGTACCCGGTGCTCACCGGCGACTACCGCCGCGGCGGGACCCTGCCGCAGTGGGCGTCGCACCCGGTGGTGCCCGGCACGCCCGTCGCGGCGCCGAAGCCCGTCTTCACCAAGCTCGACGTCGACGCGGTGGTCGAGCAGGAGCACCACCGGCTGCGGGGCGAGGACCCCGACGCCGGGTGAGCCCGCGCGAGGGCTCCCGGCCGCCGGCACCGGAACCGCTGCCGGTGCCGGTGGCCGACAACCACACCCACCTGGACTCCGAGGTCTCCGAGGCCGAGGTCGCCGCGCTGCTGGCGGCGGCCTCGGCGGCCGGGGTGCCGCGCTCGGTGCAGATCGGCTGCGACCTGCCCGCGGCCCGCTGGACGGTCGAGGCCGTCGACCGGCACCCGCAGCTGCTGGGCGGGGTGGCGATCCACCCCAACGAGGTGCCGGGCCTGGCCGAGCGCGGCGAGCTGGGCGCGGCGCTGGCCGAGGTCCGCGAGCTCGCCCACCACCCCCGCGTGCGGGTGGTGGGCGAGACGGGGCTGGACTTCTTCCGCACCCCGCCGCACCAGTGGCACCTGCAGGAGGAGTCGTTCCGCGCGCACATCGCCCTCGCCAAGGAGCTGGGCCTGGCGCTGCAGATCCACGACCGCGACGCCCACGACGCGGTCCTGCGCGTGCTGGCCGAGGAGGGCGCGCCCGAGCGCACGGTCTTCCACTGCTTCTCCGGGGACGCGGCGATGGCGCGCGCGTGCGCCGAGGCCGGCTACTACCTCTCCTTCGCCGGGACGGTGACCTTCAAGAACGCCGAGCCGCTGCGCGAGGCGCTGCGCGTCGCCCCCCGCGAGCGGATCATGGTGGAGACCGACGCCCCGTACCTGACGCCGGTGCCGCACCGGGGCCGGCCCAACGCCGGCTACCTCGTCCCGCTCACCGTGCGGGCGATGGCCGAGGTGCTCGGCGCGGACCTGGAGCAGCTGTGCGCCCAGCTCGCCGCCACCACGGAGGACGTCTACGGCCCCTGGTGAGCTGCCTCACACCCCCGGGCCCCGCGGCGGGGCCCGGGCGGGCCGCGGGGCGCCGCCGGAGCCGCTGCGCTGCAGCGCTGACGGCGGCGAGCGGCCGGGTTCCGGCCGGCCGGCCCACCGTGATCACCGAGGGTCACCGCGCTTGAGCGGTCACGGGAACTTGTCGAAGCGGTCTCAGCGCGGTTACGTTCCCGCGCAGTCGGCCGGATCGAGCAGGCCGGGCGCCACGACCGACGTGGGGGACGGGGGTCCCCCTCACACCGGCCCGCGCCCGCGCTCGTGCCCGGGAAGCACGTCGAAGGATCCCTCGTGCAGTTGCGCAACCTCCTCCCCGCCACGTCCCGCACGCTCCGCCTGGCCGCCGGGGGCACCGCCCTCGTCGCCGTCGTGGGCGGCACGGTGGCCTTCACCGCCCTGGACAAGGACGTCACCCTCGACGCCGACGGCGCCCGCACCGAGCTGAGCGTCTTCGGCGGCACCGTCGCCGACGTGCTGGAGTCCGAGGGCGTCGAGATCGGCCCCCACGACATCGTCGCCCCCGCCGTCGGCACCGAGGTGAGCGACGGCACCGAGATCGTCGTGCGCTACGGCCGGCAGCTGACCCTCACGGTCGACGGCGAGCAGCAGACCTACTGGACCACCGCCCGCACCGTCGACGAGGCCCTCGCCGACCTCGACGTGCGCGCCGACGGGGCCAGGCTGTCCGCCTCCCGCTCGCAGCCCCTGGGCCGCGACGGCCTGGCGCTGGACGTGGTCACCCCCAAGGCCGCCGTGGTCGTGGCCGACGGGCAGGAGCGCCCGGTGACCACCACCGCCACCGACGTCGCCGCCCTGCTCGCCGAGACCGGGGTGCAGGTCCGCGAGGGCGACGAGGTGTCCGTGGACACCGCGGCGCGCGTGACCCCCGAGATGCGCGTGCAGGTCGTTCGCGTGGACCGCTCGCAGAGCACCGAGCAGGTCGCGATCGCCCACGGCAGCCGCACCGAGCAGACCGACGCCCTCTACCAGGGCGAGCGGGAGGTCGTCACGCAGGGCGTGGACGGCTCCAAGACCGTCACCTTCGACGACGTCTTCCGCGACGGCGTGCGCGTCTCGCACGACGCCGTGGCCGAGACCGTCGACGTCCAGCCCGTCGAGCAGGTCGTGCGGGTCGGCACGAAGGCCAAGCCCGCCCCCGCGCCCGCCGCGGCGAGCAGCTCCTCCTCGTCCTCCGGGGGTGGCTCCGTCGGCGGTGGCGTGGACTCGCTGAACTGGTCGGCGCTGGCGCAGTGCGAGTCCGGCGGCGACCCGACCATCGTCTCCGCCAGCGGCAAGTACCACGGCCTGTACCAGTTCAGCGTCGCCACCTGGAACGCCGTCGGCGGCAGCGGCCTGCCCAGCCAGGCCTCGGCCTCGGAGCAGACCTACCGGGCCAAGCTGCTCTACCAGCGCTCCGGTGCCGGACAATGGCCCACGTGCGGCAAGCGCCTCTGACCACGACCACCAGGACCACCGGCCCGGCCACGCGCCCGGTGGGCTCCGCGACGACCCGCGCGACGGGGGACCCGTGTCCCTGCTGAGCGCCGGCGACGTCCGCGAGCTCGCCGGGCGCCTGGGCGTGCGGCCCACCAAGACCCTCGGGCAGAACTTCGTCGTCGACGCCAACACGGTGCGCCGCATCGTGCGCGTCGCCGACCTCGAACCCGGCGACGTCGTCGTCGAGGTCGGCCCCGGGCTGGGCTCCCTGACCCTGGCCCTGCTGGAGGTCGTCGACCGGGTCGTCGCCGTCGAGATCGACCCCGTGCTGGCCGCGGAGCTGCCGGCCACCGTCGCCGCCCGCGCCCGGCCCGGCACCGAGCTGGACGTCGTGCTGGCCGACGCCGTGTCCGTCGACGAGCTGCCCGGTCCCGAGCCCACCGCGCTGGTGGCGAACCTGCCCTACAACGTGGCCGTGCCCGTGCTGCTGTCCATGCTGGCGCGCTTCCCGTCCCTGCGGCACGGCCTGGTCATGGTGCAGTCCGAGGTGGCCGACCGCCTCGTGGCGCCGCCCGGCAGCCGCACCTACGGCATCCCCAGCGTCAAGACCGCCTGGTACGCGCAGGCCCGCCGCGCCGGTGCCGTGCCGCCACCCGTCTTCTGGCCGGTGCCGCGCGTGGACTCCGGGCTGGTGGCCTTCACCCGTCGCCCGGCCCCGGAGACCACCGCCACCCGCGAGGAGGTCTTCGCCGTCGTGGACGCCGCCTTCGCCCAGCGCCGCAAGACCCTGCGCGCGGCGCTGACCGGCTGGGCCGGCTCGGCGCCCGGTGCCGAGCGGGCGCTGCGCGCCGCCGGCGTCGACCCGGCCGCCCGCGGTGAGCAGCTCGACGTCGCCGCCTTCGCCCGGATCGCGGCGCACCGTCCCGTCGGCGGCACGCCGTAGGGTCTGGTGCCGTGCTCAGCGCTCCCGCGCAGGCGGCCGTCACCGCCCGCGCCCCGGCCAAGGTCAACCTCCTGCTGGAGGTCGGCCCGCTGCGCGACGACGGCTACCACGACCTGCTCACCGTCTTCCAGGCCCTGGACCTGGCCGAGGACGTCACCGCCACCGCCGCCGACGGCTTCTCCGTGCAGGTGCGGGGGGCCGCGGGCGTCGACGTCACCGGGGTGCCGCTGGACGAGCGCAACCTCGCCCTGCGCGCCGCCCTGCTGCTGGCCGAGCGCACCGGGGTGCGCGGCGGGGTCCACCTGGAGGTCCGCAAGGGCGTGCCCGTGGCCGGCGGGATGGCCGGCGGGTCCGCCGACGCCGCCGCCGCCCTGGTCGCCTGCGACGCGCTGTGGCAGACGCACCTGGGGCTGGAGGCGCTGGGGGAGCTGGGTGCCGAGCTCGGCGCCGACGTGCCCTTCTGCCTGCACGGGCGCACCGCCGTGGGCACCGGCCGCGGCGACCGCCTGGTGCCCGTGCTGACCGCGGCCCCCTTCCACTGGGTGCTCGTGCTCGCCGGCCGCGGGCTGTCCACCCCCGCGGTGTTCGCCGAGTGCGACCGGCTGCGGGAGGCCTCGGGGCTGCCCGTGCCCGAGGCCGACGCCGGGGAGCGGCTGCGCGCGGTGGAGGCCGCGCTGCGCTCGGGGGACCCCGCCGCCCTGGGCGCCGCCCTGGCCAACGACCTGCAGGAGGCCGCCTGCTCGCTGGCCCCCGAGCTGTCCGGGACCCTCGCCGCCGGGGCCGCCGCCGGCGCCCTGACCGGCCTCGTCTCCGGCTCCGGGCCCACCGTCGCCCTGCTGGCGGCCTCCGCGCCGCACGCCCGGCGCCTGGCCGAGGCGCTGCGCCCCGCCCTGGGCGAGCGGGTGCGCACCGCCACCGGCCCCGTGCCCGGCGCGCGCGTGCTCGAAGCCGTCCGCGCGCGCTGACGCACCGCCCCACCACCCGCAGCACGCCCGCCCCGCAGCACCCACCGCACCACACCCCTCTGGAGGAGCACCGTGCCCGCAGCCAACCTGGTCAGCGCCGAGGCCCTGACCGTCGTGCACGGCTCGCGCACGCTGCTCGACCGCGTGTCGCTCGGCGTGTCCGAGGGCGACCGCATCGGCGTCGTCGGCCGCAACGGGGACGGCAAGTCCACCCTGCTGCGCCTGCTGACCAAGCAGCAGGAGCCCGACGGCGGCCGCGTCACCCACACCGGCGGGCTGCGGCTGGGGATGCTTTCGCAGTCCGACCCGCTGCCGCCCGGGGCCACCGTGCGCGAAGCGGTCCTCGGCGACGCCGCGGAGCACGCCTGGGCCTCGCAGTCGCGCGTGCGCGACGTCGTCGCCGGCCTGCTGGGCGACCTGGACGCCTCCGACGTCGGCGGACTCGACACCGTCGTGTCGACCCTGTCCGGAGGGCAGCGCCGCCGCGTCGCCCTGGCCGGCCTGCTGGCCGCCGACCCCACGGGCGAGGGCGACCTCCTCGTGCTCGACGAGCCCACCAACCACCTCGACGTCGAGGGCGTGGACTGGCTGGCCCGGCACCTGCGCACCCGCTGGGCGCAGGGGTCCGGGGCGCTGCTCGTCGTCACCCACGACCGGTGGTTCCTGGACGCGGTGTGCGAGCGCGTCTGGGAGGTCCACGACGGGGTCGTCGACCCCTACGACGGCGGCTACGCCGCCTACGTGCTCACCCGCGCCGAGCGGGCGCGGGTGGCGGCCGTCACCGAGGAGCGCCGGCAGAACCTGCTGCGCAAGGAGCTGGCCTGGCTGCGCCGCGGGGCACCGGCCCGCACGAGCAAGCCCCGCTTCCGCATCGACGCCGCCAACGCCCTCATCGAGGACGTGCCGCCGCTGCGCGACTCCGTGGAGCTGGCCAGGATGGCCACGACCCGCCTGGGCAAGGACGTCGTCGACCTCGAGGACGTCTCGCTGTCCTACGGGCCCCGGCGGCTGCTCGACCACGTCACCTGGCGGCTGGGCCCCGGGGACCGCGTCGGGGTGGTCGGGGTCAACGGCGCCGGCAAGTCCACCGTGCTGGGGCTGGTGAACGGCACCGTCCTGCCGGACACCGGGCGGGTCAAGCGCGGCAAGACCGTCGTCGTCGCCACCCTCTCGCAGGAGGTGCGCGAGCTCGACGAGGTCGGCGAGCTGCGCGCGCTGGAGGCCGTGGACAAGGTCGCCAGCCACGTGCGCCTGGGGGACCGCGACGTGCCCGCCGGCCAGCTGCTGGAGCGCCTGGGCTTCACCGCCCAGCGCGCCTGGACGCGCGTGGACGACCTCTCCGGCGGCGAGCGCCGCCGCCTGCAGCTGCTGCGCCTGCTCATGGCCGAGCCCAACGTGCTGCTGCTGGACGAGCCCACCAACGACCTGGACACCGACACCCTCGCCGCGGTGGAGGACCTGCTGGACGGCTGGCCGGGGACCCTGGTCGTCGTCAGCCACGACCGCTACCTGCTGGAGCGCATCACCGACCGGCAGGTGGCCCTGCTGGGGGACGGCACGGTGCGCGACCTGCCCGGCGGGGTCGAGGAGTACCTGCAGCGCCGGGCCGCGGCCAAGGCGGCGCAGGTCGCGGCACCGGCGGGCGGCGCGGCCGCCGTCGCGGCCGGCGCGGCAGGCGGGCGCCCCGCCGCCGACGGGGCGGCGGTGCGCGCGGCCCGCAAGGAGATGGCGCGGGTGGAGCGGCAGCTGGACAAGCTCGCCCGCACCGAGGAGCGCCTGCACGCCGAGCTCGCCGAGCGCGCCACCGACGCCGGCGCCGTCACGGAGCTCGACGGCAGGCTGCGCGCGCTCGTCGCCGAGCGCGAGGAGCTGGAGCAGGTGTGGCTGGAGGTGTCCGAGGTCGTCGAGTGAGCCGTTGCGGCGAACGGGTGAACCCGTACGGGCACGCAGCAGGGTCTTCCCGTGACCGTGGCCGCTTCCCTTGCGCCGTCCAGGTGGCGTTCCCCTACGCTGTGCCGGGCCGCGACGTGCCATGGGGGTGGACCGCGCGGTCAGGCCGGTGAACCGGCGTTCCGTTCGAGAGTCCAGGGGGGACTTTGAGCATCAGCGACGCGACCGGACGCAAGACCGACCCGGGGGAGCTGGAGGACCGGCTCCTGGGGACCTCGCCAGCGGAGGAGCACGTCGACGCGGCACGCCGCGAGCGCCTCCTGGTGCCGCGCCAGCACTCCTCGCTGGGCGCCTCCGAGCGCACACCCGCGTGGCAGCGCGCGTACGTGCAGCGGATCGCCGTGCAGGACGCCGCCGTGGCGGCCCTCGCCGCCTGCCTCGGCTTCTTCGCCCGGTTCAACGGCCAGCCGGTGGACCTCGGCGCCACCTCCGGCCGGGCCGTCGTGGCCTGCACGGTGCTGCTGCCCGTCATCTGGGTGGTGGCCATGGGCGCCTTCCGCACCTACGAGCCGCGCTTCCTGGGGGTCGGCTCGGAGGAGTTCCACCGCGTGCTGTCGGCGGCGCTGGCCGTCGTCGCCCTCGTCGGCACCTCCTCGTGGGCGTTCAGCCTCGACGTCGCCCGCGGCTACGTCGTCGTCGCCCTGCCGCTGGCCACGCTGCTGACCCTCGTGGCCCGCTACGCCACCCGGCGCAAGCTGCACGAGCGCCGCTCGCGCGGCGAGGCCGGGCAGAGCGTCGTGGCCGTGGGTCACCGCGCCGCCGTGGCCGGCATGGCCCGCTCGCTGCACCGCGCCTCCTACCACGGCATGCGCATCGTGGGCGCCTGCGTGCCCGGCGGGAAGGGCAGCGCGCTGGACGACGCCGAGCTGACCGAGCTCGGCATCCCCGTCATCGGCAGCCTGGAGGAGGTGCGCCACGCCGTCACCAGCGTCGACGCCGACGTCGTGGCCGTCACCGCCTGCCCGGAGCTGGACGGGGCCGCGCTGCGCCGGCTCGGCTGGGAGCTGGAGGCCACCCGCGCCGACATGGTCGTCGCCCCGGCGCTGACCGAGGTCATCGGCCCGCGCGTGGCCATCCGCCCCGTGTGCGGGCTTCCGCTGCTGCACGTGGAGCGCCCGGAGCTGAACGGCGTGCGCCGCCTGGCCAAGACCACCGTCGACCGCACGGCGGCCGCCGCGGCGCTGGTGCTGCTCAGCCCGGTGCTGCTGGCCGTCGCGCTGCTGATCAAGCTCGACAGCAAGGGCCCGGTGTTCTTCAAGCAGCAGCGCGTCGGCAAGGACGGCCGGCTCTTCCCGATGTTCAAGTTCCGCTCGATGGTCACCGACGCGGAGAAGCTGCTCATCGACCTGCGCGAGGCCACCGACGGCAACGGCGTGCTGTTCAAGATGAAGGTCGACCCGCGCATCACCCGGGTGGGACGCGTCATGCGCCGCTACTCCGTGGACGAGCTGCCGCAGCTGATCAACGTGCTGCGCGGCGAGATGTCGCTGGTCGGGCCGCGCCCCCCGCTGCAGGCCGAGGTCGACAAGTACGGCCACGACATGCGCCGGCGCCTGCTGGTCAAGCCGGGCCTGACCGGCCTGTGGCAGATCAACGGCCGCTCGGACCTGGACTGGGCCGAGTCGGTGCGCCTGGACGTGCGCTACGTGGAGAACTGGTCGTTCACGTTCGACTTCATGATCCTGTGGAAGACCGCCGGCGCGGTCCTGCGGGGCCGCGGCGCCTACTGACGTCCGCGCTCCGGATCCCGCACCGGCCCCTGCACCGCTCCGGTGCGGGGGCCGGTGCGCGTCAGCCGGGTGCGCCCGGCGCCTCGAACGGGGCCGCCACCCGGCGCAGCAGCGTGGCCAGCGAGCGGCGCTCCCGCCCGTCCAGCACGGCGAGCATCCGGTGCTCGGCGCGCACCAGGTCCGCCAGGGCCGCGTCGACGACCGCGCTGCCCTCCGCCGTCAGCCGCACCCGCACGCTGCGCCCGTCGTCGGGGTCCGGGCGGCGCTGCACCAGGCCCCGCCCGGCCAGGCGGTCCACCCGGTTCGTCATGGTGCCGCTGGTCACCAGGGTCTGGACGACCAGCTGCCCGGGGGACAGCTCGTGCGGGGCGCCGGCCCGGCGCAGCGCGGCCAGGACGTCGAACTCCCACGTCTCCAGGGCGTGCGCGGCGAAGGCGTCGCGCCGCAGCCGGTCCAGGTGCCGGGCCAGGCGCGCGACCCTCGAGAGGACCTCCAGCGGCTCCACGTCCAGCTGCGGCGTCTCGCGCCGCCACGCCGCGACGATGAGGTCGACCTCGTCGGCGGGCGGCTGAGCACCCGGGGACCGGCCTGCGTCGCGTGCCACGGCAGCGACTCTAGGGCGTGCCGGGGGATTGCCCGCCGGGCTCCTCCGGCGGGGCGGCGGGCCCGGCGCCCCCGCGCTCGCGCGCCGGCAGCCGGGGGGAGCGCTCCAGGCCCCGCAGCCCGTTCCAGGCCAGGTTCACCAGGTGGGCGGCCACCTCCTCCTTCGGCGGCTCCCGGGTGTCCAGCCACCACTGGCCGGTCACCGCCACCATGCCGACCAGCCCCTGCGCGTACAGCGAGGCCGTCTGCGGGGGGAAGCCGCGCGCGGCGAACGCGTCGACGAGCAGGTGCTCCACCTGCCGGGCGATGTCGGAGATGAGGCTGGCGAAGGTGCCGGTGGAACCGGCCGCGGGGGAGTCGCGCACGAGGATCCGGAAGCCGTCGGTGGAGCCCTCGATGTAGTCCAGCAGGGCGGTGATGGAGCGCTCCAGCCGGGTGCGCGGGCTGCCCCGCCCGGACAGCGCGCCGGTGATCGCCGACAGCAGGGCCGCGATCTCGCGGTCCACCACGACCGCGTACAGGCCCTCCTTGCCGCCGAAGTGCTCGTAGACCAGGGGTTTGGACACCCCGGCGCGGGCGGCGATCTCCTCCACCGTCGTGCCCTCCACGCCGCGCTCGGCGAACAGGGCGCGGCCGATGCCGATGAGCTGCTCGCGGCGCTCGCCACCGGTCATGCGGGAACGGGGGCGAGGGGGCACCCGCCCATCCTGCCCCGCGCGCCGGGGCGCGCGCCGACCGGGTGAGCGCGCGGGCGGGGCGGACCCCGGTGCGGGGGCTGGCAGGATGGCCCCGTGCCGCCCGTCCCGCGGGCCGGCGCGCACTCCCGGGTGGTGTAACGGCAGCACGGCGGGTTTTGGTCCCGTCCAGTAGGGGTTCGAATCCTCTCCCGGGAGCGTGGCGGGGTGGTCGGCCGGGCGCGGCGGGGCCGTTATCCTCGGGACGGCTGGGCCGGATCGCCGGTCCGGTCCTCCGCCGCCCCGAGCCCGCGAGGAGCGCGTCCCGCGTGAGCACAGCCGACACCACCGACCCGACCGCCGCACCCCCGCCCGGTCCCGCCGATCCGGCGCCCGCCGCCGTGGTGGTCCTCGCAGCCGGTGAGGGCACCCGGATGAAGTCGCAGCTGCCCAAGGTCCTGCACCCCCTCGGGGGCCGCCCGCTGGTCGGGCACGCCCTCGCCGCCGCGCGCGCCACCGGACCGCAGCACCTCGCCGTGGTGCTGCGCCACCAGGCCGAGCGGGTCGCCGAGGCCGTCCGCGCCGGTGACCCCGACGTCGTGGTGGCCCTGCAGGACGAGGTGCCCGGCACCGGCCGCGCCGTGCAGTGCGGCCTGGACGCCCTGCCCGCCGACCTGGCCGGCACCGTCGTGGTCACCTACGGGGACGTGCCGCTGCTGGGGGCGGCCACGCTGCGCCGCCTGGTCGCCGCCCACGTCGCCGGCGGCAACGCCATGACCGTCCTGACCGCCGAGCTGGCCGACCCGACCGGCTACGGGCGGGTGCTGCGCGACGCCGCGGGGGTCAGCGCGATCGTGGAGCAGAAGGACGCCACCGAGGAGCAGCGCGCGGTGCGCGAGGTCAACTCGGGCGTGTACGCGTTCGACGCGGCCGCGCTGCGCCGGGCGCTGGGCCGGGTGGGTCGCGACAACGCCGCCGGGGAGGTGTACCTGACGGACGTGCTCGGCCTGCTGCGCGCGGACGGCCTGCGGGTCGAGGCGCTGGCGGTGCAGGACGAGTGGGAGATCCGCGGCGTCAACGACCGGCTGCAGCTGGCGGAGCTGTCCGCCGAGGCGAACGCCCGCACCCTGCGCCGCTGGATGCTCGCGGGCGTCACCGTCACCGACCCCCGCACCACGTGGGTGGACGCGGACGTGGAGCTGGCGGCGGACGTGACGCTGCTGCCGGGGGTGCAGCTGCACGGGCGCACCCGCGTCGCCGGCGGTGCCGTGGTCGGCCCGGACTGCACCCTCACCGACGTCGAGGTCGGTGCCGGTGCGGTCGTCGAGCGCACCCACGGCAGCTCCGCGGTCCTGGGCGAGGGCACGCGCGTGGGTCCCTTCGCCTACCTGCGCCCGGGCACCCGGCTGGGGGCCGACGGCAGGATCGGCACGTTCGTGGAGACGAAGAACGCCGAGATCGGGCGCGGCTCGAAGGTCCCGCACCTGACGTACGTGGGGGACGCCACGATCGGCGAGCACTCCAACATCGGTGCCAGCTCCGTCTTCGTGAACTACGACGGGGTCGGCAAGTCGCGCACCACCATCGGCGACCACGTGCGCATGGGGTCGGACACCATGTACGTCGCGCCGGTGACGGTCGGCGACGGCGCCTACTCCGGCGCCGGCACCGTCATCCGCAAGGACGTCCCGGCGGGGGCCCTGGCGCTCAGCGTCGCGCCGCAGCGCAACGTCGAGGGCTGGACGGTGCGCCACCGCCCCGGGACGGCGGCCGCCGAGGCGGCGCTGCGCGCCGGGGCACCGGGTGCCGACGGCGCGGGCACCACGAGCACCACCCCGAGCACCACCACCAGCAGCACGAGCAGCACGGACGCCACCGAGGGCACCGGAGCGACCACCGAGGGCAGGGAGCAGCAGCCATGACCGGCATCACCACCCAGGGCGAGAAGCGGATGGTGCTCATCTCCGGGCGCGCGCACCCGGAGCTCGCGCAGGAGGTGTCCTCCGCGCTGGGCGCGGAGCTGGTGCCCACGAGCGCCTACGACTTCGCGAACTCCGAGATCTACGTGCGCTTCGAGGAGAGCGTGCGCGGCGCCGACGCGTTCGTCATCCAGAGCCACACCGCGAACGTCAACCAGTGGATCATGGAGCACCTGATCATGGTGGACGCGCTCAAGCGCGCGTCCGCCAAGCGGATCACCGTGGTCGCCCCGTTCTACGGGTACGCCCGCCAGGACAAGAAGGGCCGCGGGCGCGAGCCGATCTCCGCGCGCCTGGTGGCGGACATGTTCAAGACCGCCGGCGCGGACCGGCTCATGTCGGTGGACCTGCACACCGCGCAGATCCAGGGCTTCTTCGACGGCCCGGTGGACCACCTGTGGGCGCTGCCGATCCTGGCCGACCAGATCGGCAAGCGCGTCGACCGCTCCAACCTCACGATCGTGTCCCCCGACGCCGGCCGGGTGCGGGTCGCGGACCTGTGGTCGGACCGGCTGGGCGCGCCGCTGGCGATCATCCACAAGCGGCGCGACCCCAGCGTCCCCAACCAGGTCAAGGTCCACGAGGTCGTCGGTGACGTGGAGGGCCGCACCTGCGTCCTGGTCGACGACCTCATCGACACCGCGGGCACGATCGTGCAGGCCGCCGAGGCGCTGAAGGCCAACGGCGCCTCCGACGTCATCGCGACCGCGACCCACGCGGTGCTGTCCGGTCCGGCGGTGGACCGGCTGAAGAACTCCCCGATCTCCGAGCTCGTGGTGACCAACACCCTGCCGATCGCCGAGGCGCAGCGCTTCCCGCAGTTGACGGTCCTGTCGATCGCCCCGCTGCTGGCGCGCGCCATCCGCGAGGTGTTCGACGACGGCTCGGTCACCAGCCTCTTCGACGGCCACAGCTGACGGGCGGCGGGGTCCCGCCGGGGACCCCGCGCGCGGTCGGGCCGGGCGCCGGACCCCGTTAGACTGGGGCCCGGTTGCCTCGGCGAGGGACGGCGCGGGTCGCGAGACCCACCCTCCGTGATCGACGCGGTGGACGGCGCGCCGCGCCCTCCCGAGGTGTGTCAGCAAGAGAACCCCGACCTCCCGAGGAGAACCCCGTGGCCGAGACCAAGCTGTCCGCCGAGAAGCGCACCGAGTTCGGCAAGGGCGCCGCCCGCCGCATCCGCCGCGCCGACAAGATCCCCGCGGTCGTGTACGGCCACGGCGAGGAGCCGGTGCACGTGACCCTGCCGGGTCACGCCACGATGATCGCCCTGCGCCAGTCCAACGTCCTGCTGGAGATCGACGTCGACGGCGAGCGCCACCTGACGCTCCCCAAGGACGTCCAGCGCGACCCGATCAAGGGCTTCATCAAGCACGTCGACCTCATCGCCGTGCGCAGCGGCGAGAAGGTCACCGTGGACGTGACCCTGGTGCTGACCGGCGAGGCCGCCCCGAACACCGTCGTCAACCAGGAGCTGACCACGCTGTCCGTCGAGGCCGAGGCGACCCACCTGCCCGAGTCCCTCGAGGTGTCCCTCGCGGGCCTGGAGGCCGGCAGCCAGATCGCCGCCGGCGACGTGACCCTGCCCGAGGGCACCACCCTCGCCGGCGACCCGGCTCAGCTCGTCGCCGTCGTGCAGGGCGCCGCCAGCGCCGCACAGGCCGAGGCGGAGCTGGAGGGCCTGGAGGCCGAGGCCGGCATCGTGCGTGAGCAGAGCCACTCCGACGACCAGGGCGGCGCGGCCTGAGCCTGCGCTCCGCGCGACGGGAGATCTGAGTGAGCGACGCGTGGCTCGTCGTCGGGTTGGGCAACCCCGGCGCCGAGTACGAGCGGACCCGGCACAACGTCGGGCAGGCCGTGCTCGCCGAACTGGCGAGCCGCGCGTCGGCCACGTTCAAGCGCCACCGTTCCGGCGCCAGGGTCGCCGAGGTGCGCCTGGGCACCGGTCCCGGCGGCGCCCCCGGCCCCCGGGCGGTGCTGGCCGCCCCGACCTCGTACATGAACGTCTCGGGCGGCCCCGTGGCGGGCCTGGCCAGGTACTACGACGTCGGGCTGGACCGGATCGTCGTCGTGCACGACGAGCTCGACGTCCCCTTCGGGGCCGTGCGGCTCAAGCGCGGCGGGGGCGAGGGCGGGCACAACGGCCTGCGGTCGATCTCGCAGTCGTTGCAGGGCAAGGACTACGCCCGGGTGCGGGTCGGGATCGGCCGCCCGCCGGGCCGACAGGACCCGGCCGACTTCGTGTTGAAGGAGTTCTCCTCCACGGAGCGCAAGGAGCTGCCGTTCCTGGTGCTGGACGCCGCCGACGCGGTGGAGGAACTGCTGACGCGCGGCCTGGAAGCGGCGCAGCAGAGGTTCCACGCCCCCACCTGACACCCGACGGAGCCCGCGCCCTCCCCGTCGCCCGGGGTTCAGCGTGCGGGGTTCACCGCTCGAGCTTCACCACGCGAAGAGCGGCGGTGCCTGCAGGCGCTGCACCGTCGTGGTGGCCGCCCGGTGCAGGTCCGTCAGGGTGATCTCGTCCGCCTCGCGCACCAGGGCGAGACCGCGCTCGCCCAGTGCCCGTGCGATCTCCCCCTGGTGCTCGTCGACGTGCTCCCGGTGCGCGGTGCGGCGGGGCACCAGCAGGGGGAACTTGCCCGCCTCCAGCGCCCCCAGGGCCGAGCCGGTCCCGGCGTGGGCGACGACCACGTCCGCCGCGGCGACCGCTGCGGCGAGCTCGTCCGAGGGCACCGCCGGCCGGGCCTCGACGTCCAGTCCGGTGACGTCGGTGGAGCCGGTCTGCCACAGCACTTCCGCGTCCGCGGGCAGCACCTGGACCATCCTGTCGAGCAGGCGCCGGAAACCGTAGGCACCGGTGCTCCCGACGGTGACCACGACCCGCAGCGGACGTTCCGGCAGCGGTTCGGCACCCGGCGCGGCGGTGAAGCCGTCGAAGATCGAGCCGCCGTAGCGCCAGCGCTCGGACGTCAGGTGCTCGTACTGGGTGTAGACGCGCACCCTCGGCACCCGGGCCAGCACCCGGCCGGCCATCGAGGGGCCCTCGAAGCGCGTGGCGCTCTCGATGAACCGGGTGTCGACGCCCCGCGCCGCCGCCTGCGGCAGCACCGACAGGGCCAGGCTGGCCCCGGTGCTGACGGCGGTGCTGAAGCGGTGGCGCCGGAACAGGTGGCGGGTGGCCAGCGCGTGCCGGACCAGCGCGCGGTAGTCGCGGGCGTCGGGGTAGTCCACCCAGCACACCTGCTCCCCGGCCAGCAGGGCCGTCGTCTGGGGAGCCCGCACGGTCACCCAGACCCGGTCACCCTCGAGGCCGAGGCGGGGCAGCCAGCTGTGCAGCTGCTTGACGTGGCCGCCGTTGTTCGCGACGAGGAGCGTTGTCACCGTGCTGAGCTCGCAACCTGTTCGTAGAGGCCCAGCAGCGCCTCGCGCTGAGCGGCGGAGTTGTGGACCGCGGCGAGGTCGAGGCCGACACCGGCGGACTGCGGGTCCTTGGCAGTCTCCTCGGCGGTGGACGCCAGCGCCGAGGGCGTCCGCTCCAGCCTGCGCACCCCCAGGGACTCCAGCGCTGCGATGCGGCGCGCGACCACGGGGACGCCCAGTTCCGCCGCCTCGAGGATCGTCATCGGGCTGCCCTCCCACGCCGCGCTGTGGACGTAGACGTCCGCGCGGGCGAGCTCGCCCAGCAGGGCCGAACGCTCGATCCAGCCGGTCACCCGGACTCCGATCGAGCGCAGGCGCTCCTCGTCCTGCGGCGTCCCGCCGCCCAGCCAGACGACCTCCGCGTCCGGGCGCGAGCGCAGCAGCTCCCGCGCCGTCGCGGCGAAGAACGCGGGGTCCTTCTGCGGGCAGATGCGCCCGGCGGTGACGTAGCGGGGTCCGTGCTCGCCCGGCTGCTCGGCCGCCGCGGCGCGCTCGCGCAGGGCCCAGCCGGGCAGCGAGACGACCTGCGGGACGTACGCGACGCGGCGCACGCCCAGGCGGGCGGCGAGTGCGGCCTCGCGGGGGCTGACGGCCGCCACGCCGGCGGTGCGGCGGGCCAGGAGGTGCTCGGCCCGGTACAGCGCGAGCCGGTGCGCGCGCGAGAGGTCGGTGCGCTCGAAGCCGAAGCAGTGCGGCGTGTAGACCACCCGGTCGGCGGGTACCCGCAGGCTCGCGCGGGCGTACGCACCGGCCCACGAGGAGTGCACGTGCACGACGTCCGGGCGGGTCCGGCGCACGGCGTCCTCCACCGCGGCGACCATCCGCACCGGCGAGAGCTTCGAGGGCAGTTCGCGCACCGAGGGAGCGCCCAGGTCGTCGCCCGTGCCGTGCGTGGGGCGCGGGCGGCCGGCCACGAAGTGCTCGGCGTCGGCGCTCGTGGCGGAGATGTACTCGCGCAGAGCGCTGGTGACCCCCCCGCCGAGCGCCTCGACGATGTGCAACACCTTCACGCGGTCCCCCCTTGACGATGGTCGTGATGCGACGGCGGCCGCGTGACGGCGCCCCCCGACGCCCACGCACCTACGCCGCCGCATTATGCCGTGCGGTCCGCGCGGTGCACACGGTCCGGGCGTTCCGGATGGGGGGCGTCGCAGCCGTCCCGGCACGGGGGGCGGTGGCCGCGCCTTACATTGACCGCATGGAAGCCCCCCCGCAGCCCTCCGGTCCCGGCGCGCCGGGAGGTCCGCAGCCGCAGGGCGGTGGACGGGGCGGGACGTTGCGGCGCAAGGCTTTCGTCGGTGTGCTGTGGGCGTCCCTGGAGAAGTGGTCCGTCCGGCTGAGCACCCTGGTGGGGTTCGTGCTGCTGGGGCGGCTGCTGCAGCCGGAGGAGTTCGGCGTCGTCGCCCTGGCGATGGTGTTCATCACCCTGCTGACCGTGGTGGCCGACGCCGGCTTCAGCACCTACCTCATCCAGGCCCGCGAGGTGGGGCGCCGCACGACGAGCACGGCGTTCTACATCTCGCTGACCCTGGGGGCGCTCCTGGCCGGTGCGCTCGTGGCGGTCGCCCGGCCGCTGGCGGCCGCGTTCGACGCCCCGGAGCTGGCGCAGGTCCTGCCCGCCGTCTCGGTGGCGGTGCTCGTGGCCGGCGCCTCCAGCGTGCCCGTCGCGCTGCTCTCGCGCGAGCTGCGGTTCCGCGACCTCGCGGTGCGGCAGGTGGCCGCGACCGTGACCTCGGTCGTCGTGGCGATCGCGCTGGCGTTCGCGGGCGCCGGCGTGTGGGCGCTGGTCGCCCAGCACGTCGTGCGCAGCGTGGTGGCGTGCGCGGTGCTGTGGGCGCGCACCGACTTCCGCCCGGCGTGGGCCTTCGACCGCGTCGAGGCCCGGGCGATGACGCGGTTCGGCGCCAGCGCCCTGCTCGTGCAGCTGGGCCAGCAGACCCGCGACCAGGGCGAGTCGCTGCTGGTGGGTGCCGTCACCGGCACCACCTCGCTGGGGCACTGGACGGTCGCCCGCCGCTTCGTGGGCGTGGTCGTCGACCTCTTCTCCTCCGTGGTGAACGTGGTGGCGCAGCCGGTGTTCGCCAAGGTGCGCGACGACCGTCGCCAGCTGGCGCGGGCCCTGGGCAGCACCTCGGCGCTGGGTGCCCTGCTGCTGGCCCCGGTGCTGGTGGCGCTGGCGCTGCTCAGCGACGTGGTCGTGCCGGCCGTCTTCGGCTCGCAGTGGCGCCTGGCGGCCTCCATCGCCGCGGTGCTCGCGCTGCGCAGCCTCGTGCTCTCGCTGAGCGAGTTCCACCGCTCCGCCCTGCTCGCCGCCGGCCGGCCGGGCGCGGAGCTCGCCGTGACCGTCGTGCAGCTCGCGGGCCAGGTGACGATCATCCTGCTGGTCGGCGGCGGCGACCTCGTCGCCCTCGCCTGGTGGCTGACCGGCTGGATGGCCCTGTCCTGGCCGTTGCGGGCCGCCGTGGTCCGCAAGCTGCTGGGCGTCGGCTGGGGGTCCTACGCCGAGACGGGGAGGGTGCTGCTGGCCACCGCGCTGGCGGGCGGGCTCGTCCTCGCGCTCGCCCGCTGGTGGGACCCGGGGACCGCCGGGACGGTGCTGGTCGGCGCGCTCGGCGTCCTCGCCTACGCGCTGCTCGTCCTGCTGCTGTGCCGCCGGTCGGTCGCCGAGGTGCTCACCTCGTTGAGGTCCCTGCGTCGCCGGCGCCCGCCGGTGGCCGCCGCGGCCCCCTGAGGGGGTCGCGGCGCCCCGCGCTCAGCGCCCGGCCGGCAGGTTCGCCAGCACCCGCTGGAAGTGCGGGACGAGCCGGCGGGCCGTCGCCTCCGGCCCCCCGGCGTCCGCGTACCAGCGCAGGCACTCCTCGTGCAGCGCCCGTGCCTGGTCCGGGTGGGCGGCGTAGTGGCGCATCGCCGAGCTGAGCTGCGACCAGTGCCGCAGCCGCACGGCCGGTGCACCCGCGTACAGCCCCCCGCTCGGCAGGGAGGTCACCACCGGCACGGTGCCGCTGCGCACGGCCTCGTAGTAGCGCCAGGTCTCCCGGCTGGTGCCGCGCGGGTCGAGGCAGAAGCGTGCTCGCGCCATGTCGCGGCTGTAGGTGTCGGCGTGGTCGGCGGCGCGGTCACCGTCGACCAGGTCGATGCGCACGCGCAGCTCCGGCAGGGCGGTGCGCAGGTGGTCGACGGACTCGCCCATCTTCGTGCGGTGCACCGTCTTGATGTTCCCGACGTGCCGCCGCGCGGCGCGCCGCAGCGCACCTCCCTTGTCCATGCCGTGCGAGGCGCTGCCGGCGAAGTAGACGTCGACGTCCCGCTCCTCCCAGGGCACGAGCGGAACCTCCCGCTGGTGCGCGTAGCCCAGCGGGAGGGCGACGACGTTGCGACCCGAGGGGCGGGTGCCCGCGCGGTGGGCCCACCACCGCCGCTCGACGCGCACGCGCGCCTCGTCCAGCAGTTCCAGCGCACCCAGCGGGCGGGGCAGCATGCCCACGGCGTCGCGCCAGGAGCGGTCGCGGTTCGTCGCGAGGACCAGGTCGACCTGGTCGGCCCAGCGCGGCACCCGCGACCAGTTGTCCAGGACGAGCAGCGGCACGACCCCCGGTCCCGTCCACGGCAGTTCCCAGTGGTTCGGGGTGACGACGACGCGGACGCCGCGCAGCCCTCGCGCCGCGGCGGGGTCGGCCGCCACCAGCTGCTCCTCCACGCTCCTCAGCACCTCGGCGAAGAACCGGCCGTTCGCGACGGGGGCGGCGGCCGGGTCGCCCAGTTCCCACGGGACCGGCTCGGGGGTCCGCTCGGGGTCGAACCAGCTGTAGTAAGCGGCGTGCATGTACCTCGTCCTCGGCAGGCGTCGACGGTTGACCCGTCCGTGTGAAGCTCAGGCGAAGACCTCCTGCGCTTGCGCCGGACACGACTCGAGGGCAGGTGGCCTCTGTCATGATGAAGGCTCTCACGCTCGGGAGGGCAACCTAGTGATGCAGACAGCAGGAGTGCGCCAGCCCCTGGGCAAGGCGCTGCGACGCTTCTGGCTCGTCGCGGTGCTGGCCGCGGTCGTCAGCGGCCTGGCGGCGTACGCGGCGGTCGGCAGCGTCTCGCGGACGACCTACGTGGCGAACGCCCTGTACATCGTCCCCACGGCCCCCGCGACCGCGGAGGGGGAACCCGCGGCACCCAGCACGTTGCCGTCGTCCCCCTACGACGCCGAGCGCCTGGCGCAGAACTACGCCCTGGTGCTCGCTGAGGACGCTCAGTTGCTGGACGGCTTGGCGTCGACCCTGGGGGTGAGCCGCGCGCACCTGTTGGCCCGCGTCGTGGTCGAGAACGTCCCGAGCAGCGCCGCCATCCGCGTGACGTACACCGGTGACTCCGCGGCCGAGGTGGACGACTACTTCACCGCCCTGGCGAACCTGCTGAACGCGCCGCAGCCGAACATCCCGCAGGGCAACCTGCGGGCTCTGAGCCTGCCGACCGACGCCACCGAGCAGGCCGGCCTGGCACCCCTCGCCCCGGTGATCGCCGTGGTCGTCGGCCTGCTCGTCGGCATCGGTGGGGCGCTCCTGCTGGAACGCCTGGACAGCCGGGTGCGGACCGCCGCGGACCTGCGCCGCGTCGCACCGTGGCCGGTGTTCGACCTCACCAGGGGCCAGCGCACCGCCAAGGCGCAGTCGGTCGTGCTGCGGACCCTCACGGACTCGGCCACCCGGCACGTCGCCGTGGCGACCGTCCCCGGCGGCAGCGCGGGAGCGGTCGAGGCGCTGGTGCAGGAGATGCGTGCCGCCTCGCTGTCGGTGTTCTCCACCGAGCGCCGGGGCTCCACGCCCTACCCCAACTGGCACCCCGTCGGTGCGCTGGGCACGGACGGCGCCGCGGAACGCCGCGCCATGGAGGGCGACGCCGTGCTGCTGGTCGTCACCAGCGGTGTCCGCGCGCGCGACGTCGAGGCCGCGGTCGGCAGCCTGGGCGACGTGGAGGTCGGCTCCGTCGTGGTGGTGCTCGACGAGGCCGCGCGCCGTCCTCGCGAGCACCGGGCCGCCACGGCCACCGTCGAGCCGCAGGAGCGGGAGACCGCCGCCGACCAGGACGCCGTCCACGCGGTGCCCGACCGCCGGTGAGTTCGCTGCCGGGCGCCCACCGGCGCGTGGCCCCCGGGCGCCGGGACGCACGCCTCCCCGCCGCGGTCTGCGCGGTGCTCCTGCTGGCGCTCGTCGTCGGCGCCTCGGCCGCCGTCCACCCGCTCGCGCCGGTCGGCCTCCTCGTGGTCAGCGCCCTCGTGGTGGTGATGTGGCTGCGTCCCGTGGTCGCGGCCGTGCTCGTCTCCGCGGTCGTCCCCGCGCTGGCGGGTCTGGGGCGCGGGGCGGGCGTGCCGGGCCTGAAGCTGTCGGAACTGCTGCTGGCCCTGTGCGCCGCCACCGTCCTGCTGCGCGTGCCCGCCCGCTGGCGCCGCTTCACCGGCGCCGACCTCGCCCTCCTCTCCTTCGCCCTGGTCGCGGCGGCGCTCGCCGTCCACCACGCCGCCGACGGTTCCTCCTCGTTCGACACCGTCCTGCGGGTCGGTCTGCAGCCCGCCTTCCTGTTCCTGGCCTGGTGGACGGCGTCACGTTCCGTCGCGGGCCCGGACGAGGTGGTGACCGTCGTGCGCTGGACCCTCGTGGTCAGCGCCGTGCCGGCAGCGATGGCCGTGCTGCAGTTCGTCGACGTCCCGGGCGTCAGGAGCCTGCTCATCGCCCTGACCGGCGGTGGCCTGCTCAGCGACAGCGGTGAGTCCTTCAACCGGGTGACGGGACCCTTCCCGATCTGGCACTCGCTGGGCGGGTACCTGATCATCCCCACCGTCGTGGCGATCCTGCTGCTGCTGCGCGACGACCGCGTGGTCCTGCGGCGCCCCGCGCTGATCACGGTCCTCGCCCTGAACGCCGCGGCCCTCGTGGCCTCGGTGACGGTCACCCTGTTCCTCTGGACCCCGGTGGCCATCGTCGTGGCGGCGTTCCTCGCCCGCCGCACCCGGCGGGCGCTGGCCGTCCTCACCGCCATCGCGGCCGGTGCGCTGGTGCTCTTCCCGTCCATCCTGCTGGACCGCTTCGAGGCGCAGACGACCGCGGCCTCCGGTGCGGGCGGCGGTCTCGTCCCGCAGACCGTCGCCTACCGGTTCCTCGTGTGGCAGCGCGACTACTTCCCCCTGCTGGAGCAGGGAGCCGCGTTCGGCGTGGGCAACGAACTGCCGTCCTCGGTGTTCTTCACCTCCACCGAGAACCAGTTCATCACCTGGGCCCTGCGCGGGGGACTGGTCCTCGTCGCCGCGGCGTGCGTGGCGATGGCGGCGCTGCTCGTCCGCTCCTACCGCCACACCCGATCGGCGGACCGCCCCACGGCCACGGCCGCGATGGCGCTGGTCGGCGTGCTCGTCTTCCTGCCCGCCGCGCTCATGGTGTGGCCGTACCTGACGAACGCCGGGCTGCCGCTCGCGCTGTTCGGCTTCGCCGGCGCCCTGCTGGCGAACTCCCCGGGGCGAGCACCGCGGGCTCTGGGCGTGGTGCCGGCAGGCGCACCGCGCGGTGCGGTGCCCGCCGGGCCCACGCGACGCTGACCACGGTGCCCGACGGCGCCGTCCGTCACGACGACCGACCGAGATGGAACGACTGCGAGGAGAGGTGTCCCGTGGGACCAGCACCCCGACCCCCGGTGGTGCACGTGACGTGGCAGCGGCACGCCGGGCGCGCCGCTGAGATCGCCGGCTCCCTGGGGGGCCGTGCGCTGCACGTCCACCCCCTGGGCGGGCGCAGCAAGTGGCGCGTCGCCGGGCGGTACGGCCTGAGCGTCGCCCTGACCGCCGCGGGGTTGGTGCGCCACCGTCCGCGCTCGGTCATCGTCACGAACCCGCCGGTCTTCCCGGCCCTGGTCGTGGCGGGGTACGCCGCGTGCGCACGCGTCCCGTTCGCCCTGGACAGCCACACCTCCTCCTTCGGGGTGAAGGGCAACGCCGTCGCGCGCCGGATGCTCGGCGTCCACCGCTGGCTCGCCCGCCGCGCCGACACGGTCATGGTCGCGTCCCCGGAGTGGGCGGACGTGGTGGACGGCTGGGGCGGTCGCGGCCTCGTGGTGCACGAGGCCCCCCCCGGGTGGGAGGCGGCGCCGCCGCGCACCGGACGACCCACCGTTCTCTTCGTCGGCGTGTTCGCCGACGACGAGCCGGTGCGCGAGGTCGTCGAGGCCGCGCGCTCGCTGCCGGAGGTGCGCGTGCGCATCACCGGCGACCTGGAGCGCTGCCCGGAGGACCTGCGTCGCTCCGCGCCCGCCAACGTCGAGTTCACCGGGTTCCTGGGCCCGCGCGAGTACCGCGCAGCCGTGGAGGCGGCCGACGTGCTCCTCACGCTGACCACGGAACGGACGTCCGTCATGCGCGCGGGGTACGAAGCGGCCTACGTCGGCCGCCGGCTCGTCGTCTCCGACTGGCCGGTCCTGCGGGAGGTCTTCCCGCACGCCTGGCACACCGACCACGAGCCGGCGTCGATCGCGCGTGCGCTGAGGGCCGCTCTCGACGACACCGGTGACGGTGAGCGCGAGGAGCGGGCGCGCCGTGAGCAGACGGCCCGGTGGGACGAGCAGCGGGCGCGGCTCGTGGCCGCGCTGCGCCTGTCGGCCGGTGGTTCGGTCGCACCCGCACCGGTGCTGGAAACCCGTACGTGACCGGTCCTCCGGTGGAGGGACCGCGCGAGGTGGACGCCGGGGGAGCAGCGCCGGAGGCCGGTCCACCGCGTCCGCGCCGCCGAGCCCTCCTGCTGGCCGGGATCGGCGGGGCCGTCGCGATCGCCGGCGGCGCGGCCACCGTGGCGCTGCTGCGCGAGAGGTCCGCCGGCCGCCTGACCTGGGCGCCGCCGCAGCTGGACTCCCCGGTGGAGATCGACGTGACGGAGGACGAGCACGTCCTGGTGCTCGACGACGACACGGACTACGTCCTGCGGCTGCCCGACGAGCCGCTGCAGGTCCTGGGCGGGCTCGACGTCACCGGCGGGCGCAACATCGTCCTCATCGGCGGCGAGATCCGCGCGCCCGACGAGTCCGAGGTCGAGCTGGACCGTCGCGGGGTGTACCTGAAGGGGCAGAAGGGCACGATCCACATCGAGGGGGTCCGGCTGACCGGCAACCTCTCGGAGGGTTTCAACCTCGCCGTACCGGACGGCGTGCTGCAGCTGCAGAACGTCGTCGTCGAGAAGGTCGCCGGCAGCCGCGAGGGCAACCACGCCGACATCGTCCAGACCTGGGCGGGACCGAGGCGCCTGCTCATCGACGGGCTGAGCGGCAGCTCGAACTACCAGGCCATGTTCCTCATGCCCAACGAGTTCGACGAGGACGGCCCGGTGCCGGAGGAGTTCGACCTGCGTCGGATGCGGCTGGCCGGTGTCGAGCGGCACGGCTACATGCTCTGGGCGCCGGACGAGGCACCCTGGTTGTCCGTCACCGACGTGCAGGTGACGCTGGAGTACGACCGTGGCCGGGAGATGACCTTCTACCCGCTGGACGTCTGGAGCGAGGTCGAGGTCGTCGAGGAGTTCACGGTCCCGATGCCCGACGGTGAGCCGGGCATCGGGTACGAGTCTCCGGGCTACCGCGAGGACTGACCCTGCACGAGAGCCGCCGCTGAACGAGGACGGCGCCGGTGCTCCCCGTCGGGGAGCACCGGCGCCGTGGTGGTGCGGGTGGTTCAGCTCACGAAGTCGCGGGCGGGCTTGCCGATGGTGACGTCGTACCAGTCCTTGTCGGCCTCCCACAGCGAGGAGGCGCGGGTGCGTCCGCCGCCGGGCTGGACGTAGACGTTCTTGACGTTGATCTGCACGCCGTTGGAGTCGTTGGCGTTGCGGGTGCCGGCCAGCCAGAGGATGTAGGCCGAGCGGGACGCGGCGCCTTCGAGGTTGACGTTGCGGATGTCCCAGGTGCCCAGCTTGCCGGTGCCGAACTGGTAGGGCTGCAGGAAGAAGCCCTGGTACTCCAGGTTCTTGGCGGTGAAGCCGTCGATGAACAGGCGGTGCGGGCCGTTCCAGACCTGCAGGGCGTCGCCGCCGATGTGCTTGCCGGTGCCGCCGGGGTACTCCACGTGCACGCCGTCGACGCGGATGTCGCGGAACTGCACGGTCAGCACGGCGCGCTCGGCCTTGGAGTCGACGTTGATGCCTTCCCAGATGTGCGAGCCGGCGCAGTGGAAGCCCTCGACGTGCACGGTGCGGGGGGCGCCGAGCTTGTCGTTGCCGTTGATCTTCAGGCAGCGGTTGTTGTTGGGCTGGTCGACCATGGAGGGGAAGTAGCGCTTGGAGAACTTCACGGTGCCGCCGGTGCTGACGACGTTGCGGCCGCCGGTGAGCTCGAAGCCGCCCTGGACGTCCAGCGCGGTGGAGGGCCACTGGATGAGGACGTCGCGGTCGGCGGGGGCCTTGAAGTAGCGCTGGGAGGCGCTGGGCACCCAGACCAGCGGGTTCTGCAGGGTGGGGGCCTTCCACGAGGCGCGGTCGGTGGTGGTGCCGCTGGTGGTGCCGGTGCTCGGCGTCGCGGTCGGCGTCGGCGTCGGCGTCGCGGTGGGAGTCTTGGTCGGCGTCGGCGTCGGCGTCGGCGTCGGCGTCGCGGTGGGGGCCGGGGTGGTGCCGGTGGCCGGGGTGATGAGGATGGCGGCGACGGTGGCGTTGTCCTGGTCGGCCTTGAAGCCCAGGTCGAGCTTGCCGTCCTTGACGGTGGTGGTGAAGGTGCGCTGGGCGGCCTTGTTCTTGCCGCCGGCGATCT
>NZ_JBKBCT010000177.1:0-585 GCF_050871525.1 Kineococcus auxinigenes
TCCTGCCGGCGCGTCTCGCGCACCGCGACGCCCTGGCCGCCGACGCGCGGCGAGATGTACTTTGCGCCCGGGATCATCACCACCGCGCCGGCCGCCGTCGCCGTCTGGTCAACGTTTACCAGTGCCGCAAGCGCGGTTGCGATGCTGGCCAGCGTGTCGCCAGCCTGCACCGCATAAACGTATGCCTTGTTGTCGACCACCAGCGCTGCGTTCTGCGGCGTGCTGACCGATCCGCCGACCGTCACGGCCTGGCCGGATAGTGTCAGGGTGACGGTATTGACCGGCGCCGTCGGCGTCGACCAGTCCGACATGCTCGAATCGACCACGCGCAGCATGTTCGGCTGCGGGAAGACCGACACGTGAACGTTGCCGGCGGAGAGATACGTGCGCAGCTGACCCGAATCCGGCCATCCGCTATACACCAACACTGGCGCGCCGGTAATCGACGGCTGGCTCGTCCCGTTCGGGTACACGATGCCGGCAATCGTCGTCACCAGCGCCGCGGAGACGTCAGAAATGTCGGCCATTTACGGGTGAACCTCGTTGACGTTGAGTTTCCAGCTCTGGTCGGTTCGCTGAGCGCCC
>NZ_JBKBCT010000042.1:0-35761 GCF_050871525.1 Kineococcus auxinigenes
ACCCGCGCGGGTGGCCGGCCGTCGTCGTGCCGCTGCGGGCCGGGTCAGCTCGCTGCCGGCTCGACCGGGTTGGCCTCCAGGTAGGCGCGCGCGACGTCGGCGACGGGTTCCTTGCCGACCTGCACCCGCGCCAGGTACTCGGTGAGCTTCTCGGTGGTCAGGGTCTCCGAGAACGCGTTCAGCGCCGCTGCGATCAGCGCGTCGCTGCGCGCGGCGCTGATCAGCGGCACCACGTTCTCGGCCAGGAACAGGTTCTGCGGGTCCTCCAGCACGACGAGGTCGTTGGACTCGATCGCGGAGTCGGTGGTGAAGAGGTTGGCGACCTGCACGTCGCCGTCGAGCAGCGCCTGCACGGTCAGCGGGCCGCCGACGTCCAGCGAGCGGTAGTCGGCGAACTCCACCCCGTACACCTCCTCCAGACCCACCAGGCCCTGGTACCGCTCGGCGAACTCCGGCGCACCGCCCGCCACGAGCTGACCGGCCACCGGGGCCAGGTCCGCGATGCTCGTCAGGCCGTACTGCTCGGCGGTGGCCCGGGTGACGGTCAGGCTGTCCTTGTCCTCGGCGGCGGCCTGCTCGAGCACCGTCAGGCCGTCCGGCAGGGCCTCCTCCAGCGCCTCGTACACCTCCTCCGAGGTGTTGACGTCCTCGGGGACGCCGCCGTCCGAGACCGCCGCGAGCAGGGCGCCGTTGTACTCGGGGATGAGGTCGATCGAGCCGTCCTGCAGCGCACGCAGGTACACCTCGCGCGAGCCGATGCCGAAGTTGCGCTCCACGTCGACGCCGGAGGCCTCCAGCACCTGCGCGTACATCTCCGCGAGCAGCTCGCTCTCGGGGAAGTTCGCCGAGCCGATCACCAGTGCGCCCGTCTCAGCCCCCTCGGTGCCGGGATCCGCGGCGAGCGGGTCCTCCCCCGCCCCGCAGGCGGCCAGGCCCAGGGCGCCGCCCGAGGCCAGGACGGTCGTCAGCAGGGTTCTGCGGTCCATGGGTGATGCCTTCCGTTCGGTCCTCACGCCAGGTCGGCGTCGAGGCGGGACTGGTCCGGGGTGGCCGGGCGGCGCCGGCCTCGGGCGCGGTGCGAGCCGCGGCCGGTGAGCCCCGGGGAGACGACGGTCCGCTGCACCAGGGCCAGCAGCAGGTCCAGGACGATCGCCAGGACCGCCACGACCACGGCGCCGGCGAGCACGCGGCCGTAGTCGTTGACGGCGAGGCCGTCGATGAGCAGGCGCCCCAGCCCGGACAGGCTCACGGCGGCGGCGACCGTCGCCGTGGACACCACCTGCAGCGTCGCCGCGCGCAGGCCGCTGAACAACACCGGCATCGCCATGGGCACCTCCACGCCGAACAGCACCTGCAGCGGGCGCATGCCCATGCCGCGCGCGGCGTCCACGACGGCGCGGTCGACCGAGCGCAGCCCGGCGTAGGTGGAGGTGAGGATCGGGGGGATCACGAGGACCACCAGGGCGATGAGCACCGGCAGCACGCCCAGGCCCATGAGCGTCACCAGCAGCATGAGCAGGCCCAGCGTCGGCAGGGCCCGCCCGGCGTTGCCCGCGTTGATGGCCAGGAACGAGCCGCGGCCGGTGTGACCGATGAGCAGCCCCAGCGGGAAGGCGATGCAGAACCCGGCCAGCAGCGCCAGGCCCGTGTACCCGAGGTGGGCGAGCACCAGCTGCGGGATCGAGCCGTCGCCGCTCCAGTGCGCCGGGTCCAGCAGGTAGGGGGTCTCCTCCACGGTCTCAGCCCTTCCGCCCGGCCGACCGGGTCCACGGCGTGGCCCAGCGCTGCAGCAGCACCAGCAGCAGGTCCGCCACGGCTGCCAGCAGCAGCGTCAGCACGATCCCGACCACGATCGGCTCCGGGTAGTCCAGCTGGAACCCCCGCGTGAACAGGACCCCCAGTCCACCGACGCCGATGAGCGCGCCGACGCTGACCAGGCTGATGTTGGACACGGCCGCCACCCGCGCCCCGGCCAGGACCACCGGCAGCGCCAGCGGCAGCTCCACCTCCACCAGCCGCCGCGTGCGCCGGTACCCCATGGCGGTGGCGGCCTCCGTCAGCGCCGGGTCCACCGAGCGCAGCGCGTCGGCGACCGTGCGGGCCATCAGCGCCAGCGTGTACACCGCCAGCGCCACCACGACGTTCACCGGCGACAGGATCCGGGTGCCCAGCAGGTACGGCAGCGTGACGAACACCGCCAGGGAGGGGATCGCGTACACGACGCCCCACACGCCCATGAGGGGCTGGTACACGCGCGGGAACCGCACGCCCAGGTACCCCACGGGCAGCGCCAGCAGGGCGCCGATCACGAGCGGCACCACCGACAGGACGACGTGCTCGGTCAGGGCGTCCAGCACGGCGGCCGAATCGCCGCGCAGGTAGTCGATCACCGCAGCTCCGTGGGGTGGGTGGGGGTCGGGTCGGCAACGGTCCACGGTGCAGCACACCGGCGGGGACCGCGACCGGAGCACCTCACGGGACCACCTTCAGGGGGCCAGGGGTGCGCGCAGCCGCGCCAGCGGGGGCTCGTGCAGCGGTGCGGTGCACCAGGTCCCGCGGAACGTGCCGGCCGCCGGGTCCAGCTGCAGCTGCAGGCGGTGCGGGGTCTGCACGAAGACCACGTCCACCCGCAGCGCTCCCGGACCGGTCCACGCCCAGGCCGTCGCCAGCGGGCCGGTGGTGACCCACCCCTCCCCCAGCGCCGCGGTCAGCCGGTCCCCGGCGTCCTCCAGGACGATCGACCAGCCGGTCCCGGCGGCGTCCCGCTGCAGCAGCACGCGCGTCAGGGTGGCGGGTGCGCTGCCGGGGACCGGGGTCAGGCGGGCCTGCACAGGCTCGCCCGCGGACCCACCGGCTCCGGCCGCCGCCACCGGCGCGTCCAGGCGCAGGACCGCCAGGCGGGCGGCGAGCGCAGCGTCGTGCTCGGCGGCGTCCGGCGGCAGCGGCGGCCCCGACAGCGCTGGCAGCAGGTGCTCCCACACCGCCTCCAGCAGCACCTGCGTGGTGCTGCTCTGACCGGTGATCGCCACGACGGCGTCCTGCTCGGGCAGCACCAGGGCGAACTGGCCGTAGGCGCCGTCGGCGCGGTAGCCGTGCCGGGACACCCAGAACTGGAAGCCGTACCCGAGCTGCCAGTCCGGGTCGGGGTGGGCGTCGGCGGTGGCCACGTGCGCCCGGCGGACCTGCTCGACCCACGCCTCGGGCAGCAGCTGCCGCCCGTCCCAGCGCCCGCCCTGCAGGTGCAGCTGGCCCAGCGCGGCCAGCGCCTCCGTCGTCGCGTGCAGCCCGGACCAGCCGATCTCGCGGCCCTGCTCGTCCTTCAGCCAGGCGGTGTCCCCGATGCCGAGCGGGTCCAGCACCCGCGGGCGCAGGTACTGCGTCAGCGTGCCGCCGGTGACCCGCTGCACGATCGCGGCCAGGGCGTGGGTGCAGGGCTGGTTGTAGGCGAAGACCTCGCCCGGCTCGCCCTGCGGAGGCAGCCGCAGGAAGCCGCGCAGGACGTCGCCGGTGGGGTCCGCGCTCGCCTCGCCCAGCGTCTCGGCGGTGTGCCCGCTGGCCATGGCGGCCACGTGCCGCACGCGGATGGAGCGCGACCGCTCGTCGGTGACGTCGGCGTCCAGCTCGGGGAAGTACGACAGGACGGTCGCGTCCAGGTCCACCAGGCCCTCGGCGACCGCCAGGCCCAGGGCCGTGGCGGTGAAGCTCTTGCTCACCGAGTACAGCAGGTGCGGCAGCTCGGGCGCGTAGGGCTCCCACCAGCCCTCGGCCACGACGTGCCCGCCGCGCAGCACCGCCAGGGAGTGCAGCTCCACGCCGGGGGCGGCCTCGACCGCGTCCAGGAAGGCGGCCACGCCGCGGGAGTCGACGCCGCGCGCAGCGGGCGCGGCGCGGGGCAGGGCCCTGGCCGCGCTGCCGGTGGGGGTGCTCGCCTCGGTGCTCACGGACGTGATCCTAAGCGGCGGCAGCGCCCCGGCCCGGGGCCGCGCACCCGGCGCGGCCCCGGACGGGTGCGGCTCAGAACAGCGCGCGCGTCAGCGCGGCGCGGGCCTTGACCACCCGCGGATCGCTCGTGCCGACCACCGTGAACAGCTCCAGCAGGTGGGTGCGGGCCGCGTCGCGGTCCTCGCCGGCGGTGCGCTGCACGATGCGCAGGAGGCGGTCGAAGGCGTCCTCGACGTGGCCGCCGACGAGGTCCAGGTCGGCCACGACGAGCTGCGCGGCGACGTCGTCGGGCGCGGCGGCGGCCGCCGCCCGCGCCTGGGCGAGGTCGACGCCCTGCACGCGCCGCAGCACGCCGACGCGGGCCAGGCCCTCGGTGGCCGCGGTGTCGCGCGGGTCCGCGGCCAGGGCCTTGCGCCAGGCCGCGGCGGCGGCGTCGTGGTCGCCGGCCTCGGCGGCGGCCAGCGCCTCGGCGTGCAGCGGGGGCAGCGGCGGCGCCGCGGGCTCGTCGGCGGCGGGCGCGGCCTCGCCGGGCACCCGGCCGGTCACGCCGTTGGCCTCGGCGACGCGCAGGACCTCCTCCAGCAGCGGACGGGCCTCCTCCGCAGAGGGGTAGGCGCCGGTGAACAGCGGCAGCGGCTGCCCCTTGACGATCGCCGCGACCAGCGGGACCGCGCGCGCCTGCAGGGACTGCACCAGCGACTGCGCCAGGGCCGGCTCGGCCTGGGCGTCGATGCGGCCCAGCAGGAACCGGCCGCCGAACTCGTCGGCGAGCTGGGCGAGGACCTCCGCACCGGTGTCGTACCCCTCGGCCCACAGGTCCAGCACGACGGGGAACTCCACCGACGACTGCACGACCTCGGTGAAGGACTCCTCGGTGACGTCCACGACGAACGGCGAGGCCTGCTGCGCGGTGGCCGGATCGGCGGCGGCGCGGCGCGCGACCTCCTCGCGGCGGGAGTTGCGGGCCGCCAGCGCCCCGAGGTCCACCGCCCCGCGCAGGTTCAGCCCCGCACCGGGGGGAGTCGGTTGAGTCATGGCGGTCAGCTTCTCACGCAGCCGCCGACGCGCCGCAGCCCCTCCGGGTGCGGTCCGCGGCGGTCAGGACGCCTCCACCGAGACCGGCCCGCTCTGCACGGCGACCGCGGCGACCTGGCCCTGCCCGGGCGGCACGGCGAAGACCACGACCTCCTCGCGCACCACCGTCAGGTCGGTCGCGCTCTCGCGCCCCGCCAGCGCGGCCAGCACCGGGTCCAGCTGCCCGGGCACCCCGCCCGCCGGGCCGCGCAGCGTCGTCGTCCAGCGGTAGCCCGCCACCACGAGCGCCCCGCCGTCGCGGGTGCGCACGGCCAGCACGGGGTCCTCCAGCAGGGTCCGCTCCTGCGTCAGCGACCCGCCCGCGGCCTCCAGCGCGCTGCGCTGCTCCTGCACGGAGGCCAGCACGCCCTGGCGGTAGGCGTCGGCGGCGAACTGCCCGGCGAACTCGCTGGCGTCCCCCTCCAGCAGCACGTCGGCGTAGCGCTCGGCCACGGCGGCGGGGCTCATCGGCAGGTTGGTGTCCTCGTCGTCGGCCACGACCGCCGCCCCCTCGGCGGGTGCGCCCGTGGTGGGCAGGCTCGCGCCCGGCAGCAGCGAGGGGGTCGCCCAGACCCGGTACGGCTCGCGCGCCGAGGGCGAGCGCAGCACCACCAGGGACGGCTTGGTGTCCTCCCCCGGCTCGGTGACGGTGAGGAACCAGTGCGGCCAGGCCTCCTGCCGAGGCAGGACCGAGGACATCGCGTCCAGGTCGTCGGCACCGCTCGCGGGCGGGGTGACGCCCGCGGCGGCGACGGTCGCGGCGGCGCGGCGCAGGGCCAGCTCGGGGCCGCCCACCCGCTGCTCCAGCGCCTCGAGGTCGGTGGCGGCCGGGTCCGCGAGGGCCTGCAGGGGTGCGGTGGCCGCCTCGGCGGTGCGGGCGGCCTGCGCGGGCTGCACCACGAGCGGCACGCGCTCCCCCGCGGCGGCGGGGGCCTGCACGGCGGGCAGCTGGGCGCAGGCGGGCAGCGCCAGCAGCGCCGCGCAGACGGCGGTCAGCGCCGTGGTCCGGGCGGGTCGGCGCATCAGGCGGTCTCCTGCCGGGCGGGTCGAGCGGGGGTGCCGGCGGTGCGGCGCGGTCGGCGGTGCAGCAGCAGGCCGACGACGCCGAGCAGGACCAGGACGCCGCCGCCCGCGGCGAGCGGGACGGCCGAGGGGTGCCGGGCGGCCGCCCCCGTCGGCACCCAGGACAGCTCCACCCGCTCCGGGGCCGCGGCGGTGCCGTCGGTCGCCACGAGGGCGACCGCGCCGCCGGCCGCGGCGAGGGCGTCGTCGGTGGTGGTGCCCCAGGCGAGGGAGGCGCTGCCTGCGCCGTCGGCGGAGGCCAGCCACACGTCCGCGGCGCGCGGGTCGGCCGCCGGGCCCGTCCCGGTGGAGCTCGTGCCGGCGACCGGCTCGCGCAGCGAGCCGTCCACGCCGGTGACCTCGGTGCGCGCGGCGTCGCCGAGCCACGCCTCGGCGTCCCGGGCGGTGGCCACGCCGATGAAGACGTCCCGCCCGTCGGCGGCGCGGGCGCTGACGGTCGCCCGCGGCCCGGTGAGGTCCAGGACGCCGGGGGCGGTGACCACGGCCACCGCGCCGTCGGCCGCGCCGACCTCGACGGTCAGGGTCCGCGGCGGGGCCAGCACGGTCAGCAGCAGGGCTCCGGCGGCACCGCAGCCGAGACCGGCCAGCAGCAGCAGCCAGGCGATCGCGCGTCGCACGGGGTCCTCCGGGGTGGTGGTCGGGTGACGTCCCCCGGTCGGCGCGGCCTCCGAGCCCGCGGGTCCTCAGCGCGCTGCGGGGCCCCGGCTCGCACGGAGCGGGCACCGGGTACGGGGGGACACCCTACGCGCGCCCGCACGGCGGGCGTGAATCCCGCCGGAGCGGGGACGAGCCGCCCGCCGCGGTGAACCGCGCCCGCGGGGGCCTCGTTGACGGGGTGGTGATCACGGCGAGGGGCTGCACCCGCGCACCCCTGGCCGACCGCCACCGTCGCCGCAGCCTGCCGCGACACCTCGCGCCCGCCCGAAGGGCCGCAGAGCCCCCTCCCGAACGCAGAGGACCGGACCATGACCACCACCAGCACGCCCACCGACAGCCCCTCGACCACCCGCGGCGCCTCGAGCGCCGCGAGCACCCCCTCGGCGCCCAGCACGGGACTGCTCCTCGGGCGCCTCGTCGCCGGCGCCCTGCTCCTGGTGCACGGCGTCCCCAAGCTCCTCGAACCGCAGCGGGCCACGGGGATGGCCGCCTCCCTGGGCGTGCCGGCCCCCGACCTGGCGGGCTGGCTCGTCGTCCTCGGCGAGGTCGGCCTCGGCTCGCTGCTGCTGCTGGGCCTGCTGACCCGCGTGGCCGGCGGCCTGCTGGTGGTGCAGATGGCCGGGGTGTGGCTGCTCGTCCACGCCCCGAGCGGCTTCCTCGTCGAGGGTCAGGTCAACGGGGAGAACGCCCTGCTGCTCGGCGCGGCCGGTCTGGTGCTGCTGTTCACGGGCGCCGGCCGCTTCTCCCTCGACGGGGTGCTGCGGCGCGGCTCGGACCGGCGCGGCTGAGCGTGGCGGCGGGGCCGGCCCGGCACGCTCACTGGCCGCGGCCGGCCTCGCCCTGCGCCCGCTCCACGGCGGCCTCCAGCCGCTCCAGCTTCCCCGTGAGCTCGCCCTCGCGACCGGGGCGGATGTCGGCCTTGAGGACGAGCGACACGCGCGGGCCGTGGCGGCCGACCGCCTCGCAGGCGCGGCGCACCACGTCCATGCACTCCTCCCAGCTGCCCTCCACCGTGGTGAACATCGCGTCGGTGCGGTGCGGCAGGCCCGAGGAGCGCACCACGAGGACCGCGTCGGCGACGGCGGCGCTCACCGAGCCGTCGAGCGCGCCCTCGGGCGCGGGACCACCGGACGGGGAGACGGAGAAGGCGACGAGCACGCGCCCACGCTAGGCGCCGCGCGGGTGGAGCGCCTGCCCGGTCCCCGGCCGCGGCGCGACTACGCTGCGGCGGAGCGGACGCGCCGCTCCGTCACCCGGCGGAGGCGTTCCGCCCGTCCGCCGCCCGTCCCCGACCAGCCCGGAGGTCCGCCGGTGTCCAGCGAGTCCCACGACGCGTTCAACATCGTCGTGCGCGGTTACGACCGAGCTCAGGTCGACGCCCGGCTGCAGCACCTCGAGGAGGCGCTGCGCGAGGCGCGCGCCCGCGTCGAGGAGAGCGACGCCCGTGCGCTGCGGGTGGCCGCCGAGCTCAGCCAGGTCCAGAAGGAGCTGCGCGAGCACGACAAGCCCACCTACTCGGGCCTGGGCGCGCGCATGGAGAAGCTGCTGCGCCTGGCCGAGGACCAGTCCGGGGAGATCCTGCGCTCGGCCCGCCGCGACGCCGACCGGTTGCGCGAGGAGGCCCGCGCCGAGGCCCTGGAGACCCGCACCCGCGCCGACGAGGACGCCCAGCGGCGCACCTCGGCCGCCACCCGCGACGCCGCCGAGATCCTCGAGCGCGCCCGTGCGGACGCCGAGGGCCTCGTGGAGTCCGCACGGCGCAGCGCGGCGGAGACGACCGCCGCCGCCGAGCGCCACGCCGCCAACCTGCGCGCCCAGGCCGAGCACGAGACGTCCGAGGCGGTCGCCGCCGCCGAGCGCCACGCCGCGGCGCTGCGCGCGCAGGCCGAGCGCGAGACGCTGGAGCTGCGCACCGGCACCGAGGCCGCGGTCCGCGAGCAGGAGCTCGCCCTGGCCGCGGCCCGCGAGCGCGCCGCCGAGGAGGACCGCCAGCGCCTGGAGGTGGCCGCCGCCCGCACCGCGGCCCGCATCGCCGAGGCCGAGCAGCGCGCCGCCGAGGCCGAGGAGCGCGCCCAGCAGGCCGCGGAGGCCGCCGAGTCCATCCGCGCCGAGGCGCTGGCCCAGGCGGCGCTGCGCGCCGAGCGGTCCCGCGAGGAGGCCGACGCGATGGTCACCGAGGCCCGGACCCGCGCCCAGAAGATGGTGGACACCGCCCGCGAGCAGGCCGAGCGCAGCCGCGCCTCGGCGCAGGCGGAGGTCGACGAGCTCATGCAGCAGCGCGACGAGATCACCGAGCACCTGGACGACCTGCGGGGCCTGCTCGGGCTGGCTCCCCTGACCCACGACGCGCCGCACGACGTCGAGCGGGGCGAGCACCCCGACGGCGCCGGGGAGGGGGACGCGGAGGTCGTCGACCTCACCGGCCGCGCCCCGCGCGAGGACCGCGCCGGCGCCGTCGGCTGAGCCCCCGCCGCGGTGCGTCCGCGCCCCGCGGGGCGGCGGGCGCGCCGCGGCGGCGCGTCAGGACGGGGGCCAGGTGGTCGGCAGCGGCGACCTGGCCGGGTTGACGCGGGCGACGACCTCGTCGAGCACGCGCCGCACCGAGGGCTCCCCCACCCACAGGTGCTTGGCGCCCTCCACGGCCACGACCTCCGCCTGCGGCAGCTCGGCGAAGCGCTCGCGCGCCTCGTCCGGGCGCAGGAAGTCGTCCAGCTCCGGCACCAGCGCGGTCACCGGCCGACCCAGCTCTCCCCAGGCGCGCAGGTCCTGCGGCGTGGACCAGCGCAGCGGCGGCGAGAGCAGGATCAGCCCCTCCACCAGCGGGTCCCGCCCGTGCACCAGGGCCAGGTCGGTGCCGAAGGACCACCCCAGCAACCACACCCGCGGCAGCTCGCGGAACTCGGCGAGCTCCAGCGCGGCGGCGACGTCGAAGCGCTCGGCCCCGCCGGCGTCGAAGGTGCCCTCGCTGGTCCCGCGGGGGCTGGAGGTGCCCCGGGTGTTGAAGCGCAGCACCGCCAGGTCCGCCAGCGCCGGCAGGCGGTACGACGCCTTGCGCAGCACGTGGCTGTCCATGAACCCGCCGGCGGTGGGCAGCGGGTGCAGCGTCACCAGCGTCGCCACCGGGTCGCGCTCGGCCGGCAGCGCCAGCTCCCCCACGAGCGTGAGGCCGTCGGCGGTGTGCAGCTCGACGTCCTCGCGGCGGGCGGGCAGGACCACGTCCGAGCGGATCTCCACGGGGCCGGCGCCCGGGTCCGGTGCGCCGCTCACCGGGCCAGCTCCTCGCCCAGCACGCCCAGCAGCGCCGAGACGTCGCCACCGGTGGTGTCGAAGGAGGTGACGAACCGCGCCTCGACCGTGCCGGGGCCGTGGTGGGGGTCCCACACGAAGAACGGCACGCGCTCGGCGGCGCGCTCGGCGACCGCGGCGGGCAGCGAGGCGAAGACGGCGTTGGCCCGCACCGGTCGCGTCAGCCGGACCCGGGACCCCAGGTCCTGCAGGCCGCGCGCCAGCAGGGCGGCCGCCGCGTTCGCGGCCGCGGCGTTGCGCAGCCACAGGTCGCCCTCGAACAGGGCCAGCAGCTGCGCGGAGACGAAGCGGGCCTTGGAGACCAGCTGCAGCGACTGCTTGCGCAGCCGCGCCAGCCCCGGCGCCGCCGCCTCGTCGCGGACCACGACGACCTCGGCGATCCCGCCACCGTTCTTCGTCCCGCCCAGGGAGACCGCGTCCACGCCCAGGCGGGTCGTCAGCTCCCCCAGCCCCGCGCCCAGGGCGACGGCGGCGTTGGCCAGGCGCGCGCCGTCCACGTGCACCCGCACGCCCAGGCCGTGGGCGACCTCGACCAGCTCGCGCAGGTGCGCGGCGGAGTAGACCGTGCCCAGCTCGGTGCTCTGCGTCAGCGTCAGCGCCCCGACGGGGGCGGCCATCGGGCCCCGGGCTCGGCGCACCGCCCGCTCCAGGTCGGCCGGGTCGATCAGGCCGTCGTCGGTGGGCAGCGGGATCAGCTTGGTGCCGCCGACGTGCTCCAGGGCGCCGCCCTCGTCGTGCAGGACGTGGGCGTGCGCGGAGCACAGCACCGACTCCCACCGGTGCGTCAGCGCCTGCAGCGCCACCACGTTGGCGCCCGTGCCGGTCAGCACGACGGCGGGGACGGCCGCGGGGCCGAAGTGCTCGCGCAGCACGCCCTCCAGGGCGGCGGTGTAGGGGTCACCGCCGTAGCTGGCGACGTGCCCGCCGTTGGCCGCCACGAGCGCGGCGAGGACCTCGGGGTGCATGCCGGCGGCGTTGTCGCTGGCGAAGGAGCGGCGGGCGGGGTCGTGCCGCACGCTCGCGGGAGGGTGCTCTTCGGTGGGTGTTCCGGTCACCCGGCGACGGTAGTGGGGCGCCCGTCGGGTGACGAGGCGGGCCCGGCCGGGGACGAGGCGGGCCCGGGCGTCAGGGCCGTGCGTCAGCGCGGTCCGCGCCGGCCGCGCGCGTCGAAGCAGGAGGTGTGCCAGTGCCGCCGCTCGCTGACCCCGTCGCCGGGGCTGAAGGTGCCGCGCGAGGGCCAGACGACGACGTGCGCCCGGCCGGGCGGGATGTCCTGCGCGCAGCCGGGGCAGCGGTAGGTCTTCTCGGAGGTGTCGCCGCGCAGGGGGCGGACCACCCAGGAGCCGTCGGGGCCGGTGACGGTGCGGTCCACGCCGCGGCCGAGCACGCCGCGCGGCGGGGACTCGGGGCGGCGGCGGTTGGCTCGGGGCACGTCCTCCATGCTCCCAGCCGTCCCGGAACGCCGAAACCGGGCGCCGCCGCGGTGGAGTCCCCTCCACACCACCGTGGCGCGCCCGGTGCACCCCTCCACCGCTCGAGCGCCGATTTTCGTTACAGACCCCCTTAGGGGGGTCGTCGCCGGGCGGGCCGCGAGCGGTCCCGGGAACGGGCCTCGGGCCCGGCGTCCCGGGCACCGGCGGATCAGGACGTAAGCTGCCCGACCGTGCGCCTGGTCATCGCCCGCTGCTCCGTCGACTACGCGGGGCGCCTGTCGGCCCACCTGCCGCTGGCCACCCGGCTGCTGGTGGTCAAGGCCGACGGCAGCGTGCTCGTGCACTCCGACGGCGGCTCCTACAAGCCGCTGAACTGGATGAGCCCCCCGGCGCGGCTGACGGTGAGCCCGGCGGGCGAGGACGCCGGCGAGGGCGTGGTGGAGACGTGGACGGTGCAGCACCTGAAGAGCGACGACCGGCTGGTGGTGTCCGTGCACGAGGTGCTGCACGACTCCAGCCACGAGCTGGGCGTGGACCCGGGTCTGGTCAAGGACGGTGTGGAGGCGCACCTGCAGAAGCTGCTGGCCGAGCACATCGCCACGCTGGGCGAGGGGTACCGGCTGGTGCGCCGCGAGTACCCCACGGCGATCGGGCCGGTGGACATCCTGGCCCGCGACGGTGGCGGCGGCGCGATCGCCGTGGAGATCAAGCGCCGCGGCGACATCGACGGCGTGGAGCAGCTGACGCGCTACCTCGAGCTGCTGAACCGCGACCCGCAGCTGCGGCCGGTGACCGGCGTGTTCGCCGCCCAGGAGATCAAGCCCCAGGCACGCACGCTGGCCACCGACCGCGGCATCCGCTGCGTGACGCTGGACTACGACGCCCTGCGGGGCATGGACGACGCCTCCGCGCGCCTGTTCTGAGCCTGCTGCCGCAACCCGTTCACCACCTGCCGCGGCGGACCGCCGGCACGGGCGAGCTCGTCCTCCACCCGCAGCACCCGGTGCAGGCGCGTGACCCGCACCAGGCGCAGGGTGGGCAGCGGTACGTCCCGCAGCACCAGTTCCCGGCCGGCGCGCTGAGCGCGCCGGTGCGCGCCGACGAAGACGCCGAGCCCGGTGGCGTCGGCGACGACGATGCCGTCGACGCTCACCACCAGGCGCCCGGAGCCCCGGTCGACGGCGGCGTGCAGGGCCGCACGCACCTCCGGCACCGAGTGCACGTCGAGGCGCCCGCAGACCCGCACGAGCCTGCCGGGGTCCTCCTCGACGACCGTGGCACCGCCCGGTGGGGCGGTGCGGGCGGCGCGCCGCGCCGCCACCTCGTCCGCGGCGCTGGGCACCGCGGTCCTTGCTGCGACCTGGATCGCCATGTGTTCCTCCCCCGAGGACGCCGGTCGTGGTCACCGGCTAGGACGCAGGGGCCCGCCGTCCGGTTGCACCGTGCTCCCGCACACCCAGGACACCCTGTGTGCTGACTCTGCCACGCGCTGCAGTCATCAGGGAGTGGACGGTCGCGGCGTTCACCGAACGGTGACCTTCCCGGGGACCGCGCTGGACAGAGCGGGGACACTGACGAGGTGGACTTCAGCGGCTACCACTACCTGCTCGGCCCGGTCATCGCCATGCTCGTCGTCGGCCTGCTGGTGCTGCTGCTGCGCTGGACCTTCTCCCACGGGCGCTCGCTGGTCGAGCGCCGCCCCCGCAGCGGGACCAGCGGCGAGTACGGCCTGCTGGAGGTGGTCTCCGCACCCGCCACGTTCGTGGAGGCCGAGGTTCAGCGGCGCACCCTGGTGGACGCCGGCATCCGCGCCACGCTGGCGCCCACGACCGAGGGCCCGCGCGTCATGGTCTTCCCCGAGCACGCCGGCCTGGCCCGCCAGCTCCTCGCCGGGCCCGGCCCCCTCGACTGAGCAGCGGCCGGGTGCCCGACGGGCGGCGGCGACCCTCAGGCGACGTTGACGTTCTGCCCCGGCGGCGCCGACTCGAGCCAGGACGCGAAACCGGTGTAGGCGTCGGCGCTCATCGCCAGCTCCAGCGCGGCGCCGCCGTGCCGGCACTCCACGACGATGGCGTCGGGCTGGACGGCGAGGCGCTCGTTGCCCTCGGTGTCGCGACGGCGCATCACGTCGAGCGCCCCCCGCGCGAAGGAGCGCGAGGGGCGTGGCGACAGCGAGAACGTGCGGTACCAGTCCAGCCGGTCGATCTCGTAGCGCGCCACCCCCAACGCCCAGCGGCGGGAGCCCGGGTGGCGCACCGAGCAGTCGAACGTGCCCAGCCGCCCCGTGAGGCGGCGTCGGCGCACGACGACGAGGAGCAGGCCGAGCAGCGCGAGCAGGGCGCAGGCGCCCGCCACCTCCAGGGACAGCAGCAGCTCGCGCACGCCGGTCAGGTCCTCCCCGGTCGGGCCGTCAGCGGTCCTCGCCGGCCCGACCGGTGACCTCGCGGACCGTCTCGGCCACGATGGTCACCTTGTCGGAGTCGACGGAGAAGAACCCGCCGTCCACGTGGACGGTGGTGCCGCCCCCGGACGCGGTGACGGACACCTCCCCCTCGGCCAGGACGGCGAGCAACGGTTCGTGGCCGGCCATGATGCCGATCTCGCCGTCGACGGTGCGCGCACGCACCAGCGTCGCCTCACCCGACCACACGGACCGGTCGGCGGCGACCAGCTCGACCTGCAACGGCACCCTGTGCTCCTTAGCTGCTCGTGACGGCTACCGACCCGCGAGGGGTCAGTCGCCCTGCTTCTGGATCTCGGCCCACTTGCGCTCGACGTCCTCGAGCCCACCGACGTTGAAGAACGCCTGCTCGGCGACGTGGTCGAGCTCGCCGTCGGCGATCCGCGAGAAGCCCTCGATGGTCTCCTTCAGCGGGACCGTCGAGCCGGCCACGCCGGTGAACTTCTCCGCCATGTACGTGTTCTGCGACAGGAACTGCTGGATGCGCCGCGCGCGGGAGACGGTGAGCTTGTCCTCCTCGGACAGCTCGTCCACACCGAGGATCGCGATGATGTCCTGCAGCTCCTTGTTGCGCTGCAGGATCTGCTTCACGCGCACCGCGGTCTCGTAGTGGTCCCGGGAGATGTACAGCGGGTCCAGGATCCGGGAGGTGGAGGCCAGCGGGTCCACGGCGGGGTACAGACCGCGCGAGGCGATCTCGCGGGAAAGCTCCGTGGTGGCGTCCAGGTGGGCGAAGGTCGTCGCCGGAGCCGGGTCGGTGTAGTCGTCCGCGGGCACGTAGATCGCCTGCAGCGAGGTGATCGAGTGACCGCGGGTGGAGGTGATGCGCTCCTGCAGCACGCCCATCTCGTCGGCCAGCGTCGGCTGGTAACCCACCGCGGAGGGCATGCGGCCCAGCAGGGTCGACACCTCCGAACCGGCCTGGGTGAACCGGAAGATGTTGTCGATGAAGAGCAGCACGTCCTGCTTCTGCACGTCGCGGAAGTACTCCGCCATCGTCAGCGCGGACAGCGCCACGCGCAGCCGGGTGCCCGGCGGCTCGTCCATCTGGCCGAAGACCAGGGCGGTCTTGTCGAAGACGCCGGCCTCGGCCATCTCGCCGATGAGGTCGTTGCCCTCACGGGTGCGCTCACCCACACCGGCGAACACCGACACGCCGCCGTGGTTCTGCGCGACGCGCTGGATCATCTCCTGGATGAGGACCGTCTTGCCGACGCCCGCACCGCCGAACAGGCCGATCTTGCCGCCCTGGACGTACGGGGTCAGCAGGTCGATGACCTTGATGCCGGTCTCGAACATCGTGGTCTTCGACTCGAGCTGGTCGAAGCTGGGGGCCTTGCGGTGGATCGGCCAGCGCTCGGTGACCTCCAGGCGCTCGCCCTCCTCCAGGTTCAGGCAGTCACCGATGGCGTTGAAGACGTGGCCCAGGGTCACGTTGCCGACCGGGACGGAGATCGGGGCGCCGGTGTCGACCACGGGAGCGCCGCGCACCATGCCGTCGGTGGGCTTCAGCGAGATGGCGCGGACCATGTTGTCGCCGAGGTGGGAGGCCACCTCGAGGGTGACGGTCTGGGTCTGCCCGCCCATGGTCACCTCGGTGGTGAGGGCGTTGTTCTGCTCGGGCATCGTGTCGGCCGAGAACTCGACGTCGACGACGGGGCCGATGACTCGGGCGATGCGGCCGGTCGCACCCTTGCTGGTGCCGGCGGCCGATTCGGTGACGGTGGCGGTCATGTCGCTCCTCGGGCTTCCTTCGTCGAGTCAGTTCGTGCTGAGTGCGGGGGGGGTCAGGCGCGCGAGCCCGAGGAGGAGAGGGCGTCGGCGCCGCCGACGATCTCGGTGATCTCCTGGGTGATGTCGGCCTGCCGGGCGTTGTTGGCCAGGCGGGTGAGGCTCTTGATGAGCTCGTCCGCGTTGTCCGTGGCGGACTTCATCGCCCGCTGACGGGCGGCGAGCTCGGAGGCCGCGGCCTGCAGGAGGCAGTTGTAGACGCGGCTGTTCACGTACTGCGGCAGCAGCGCGTCCAGCACCGCCTCGGGGCTCGGCTCGAACCCGTACAGGGGCTGGAGCTCGCCGTCCTGCGGCCCGGAACCCTCCACGACCTCCAGCGGCAGCAGCCGGATGACGCGCGGCTCCTGCGTCACCATGCTGACGAAGTGCGTGTAGACGACGTGGATCTCGTCGACGCCCCCCTCGCCGGGCTCGCGGCCGAAGTCGGCGACGAGGCGCTCGCCGATCTCCTTGGCGTTCTCGTAGCGCGGCGAGTCGGTGAACCCGACCCACTCAGCGGTGACCTCGCGGCGGCGGAAGCGGTAGAAGGCCGCCGCCTTGCGCCCGACGAGGTAGGGCGAGACCTCCTTGCCCTCCGCGCGCAGCGTCGCCGTCAGCCGCTCCCCCTCGCGCAGCACGCTGGAGGAGTAGGCGCCCGCCAGGCCGCGGTCGGAGGAGAGCACCAGGACCGCGGCCCGCCGCACCTGCGGCTTCTCGGTGATCAGCGGGTGGTCGAGCGTGGCGTTGGACGCCGCCGCCGACACCGCGCGGGTGAGCGCACGGGCGTACGGCGAGGACGCCCGCACGTTCGCCTGCGCCTTGATGATGCGCGACGCGGCGATGAGCTCCATCGCCCGCGTGATCTTCTTGGTCGCCTGGACCGAGCGGATCTGCCGCCGGTAGGCCCTCAGCTGGCCTGCCATGTCCTGCTCCTCTTCCCTGCTCCGCTCGGTCCCTGCTGTGCCTGCTGGTGCGAACCCGCGTCAGCGGGCCGCGGTCGCCCCGCCGCGGTTGGTGGTGATGCGCTCCTGGGAGACGTCACCCTCCTCCGCGCCGCCGGCGTCGGTGTCCGCGGGCACCGGCGCGGACTGGGAGGAGGAGAACTGCGGCTTGAAGGCGTCGATCGCCTGCTGCAGCTCCGCCTTGGCGCCGTCGGAGAACTGCTTGGTCTCGCGGATGCCGTCCATCACGCCGGGGTGCTGGCGCTTGACGTACTCGAGGAACTCGCGCTCGAAGCGGCCGATGTCGGAGACCTCGACGGAGTCCAGCTGGCCGGTGGTGCCCGCCCAGATGGAGACGACCTGCTCCTCCAGCGAGTACGGGGTGTACTGCGGCTGCTTGAGCAGCTCCACCAGGCGCGCACCGCGGGCGAGCTGGCGGCGCGAGGCCGCGTCGAGGTCGGAGGCGAACATCGCGAACGCCTCCATCGCCCGGTACTGGGCCAGGTCCAGCTTCAGCGTGCCGGAGATCCCCTTGATGGCCTTCGTCTGCGCCGCACCGCCGACGCGGGACACCGAGATGCCGACGTCGATCGCGGGGCGCTGGTTGGCGTTGAAGAGGTCGGACTGCAGGAAGATCTGCCCGTCCGTGATGGAGATGACGTTGGTGGGGATGTACGCCGAGACGTCGTTGCCCTTGGTCTCGATGAACGGCAGGCCGGTCATCGAACCGCCGCCGAGCTCGTCGGAGAGCTTCGCGCAGCGCTCCAGCAGGCGGGAGTGCAGGTAGAAGACGTCACCGGGGTACGCCTCGCGGCCCGGCGGGCGGCGCAGCAGCAGCGACACGGCGCGGTAGGCCTCGGCCTGCTTGGACAGGTCGTCGAAGACGATCAGGACGTGCTTGCCGCTGTACATCCAGTGCTGCCCGATGGACGAGCCGGTGTACGGGGCCAGGTACTTGAAGCCGGCGGGGTCGGACGCCGGGGCGGCGACGATGGTCGTGTACTCCATGGCGCCCGCCTCCTCCAGCGAGCGGCGCACGGAGGCGATCGTCGAGCCCTTCTGGCCGATCGCGACGTAGATGCAGCGCACCTGCTGCTTCGGGTCGCCGGACTCCCAGTTGGCCTTCTGGTTGATGATCGTGTCGATCGCGATGGCGGTCTTGCCGGTCTGGCGGTCGCCGATGACCAGCTGGCGCTGGCCGCGGCCCACCGGGATCATCGCGTCGATGGCCTTGATGCCGGTCTGCAGCGGCTCGCGGACCTCCTGGCGCTGCACGACCGAGGGGGCCTGCAGCTCCAGGGCGCGGCGGGCCTCCGCCTCGATCGGCCCGAGGCCGTCGATGGGGGCGCCCAGCGGGTTGACGACGCGACCCAGGAAGGCGTCGCCGACGGGCACGGACAGGACCTCACCCGTGCGGTGGACCTCCTGGCCCTCCTCGATGCCGGAGAAGTCGCCCAGGACGACGACGCCGATCTCGCGCACGTCCAGGTTCTGCGCCAGGCCGAGCGTGCCGTCCTGGAAGCGGAGCAGCTCGTTCGCCATGACGGAGGGCAGGCCCTCGACGCGGGCGATGCCGTCGCCGGCCTCGCTGACGCGCCCGACCTCCTCGCGCGCGGCGGTGCCGGGGTCGTACGACGCCACGAAGGCGTCGAGAGCGTCCCGGATCTCCTCCGGGCGGATGGTCAGCTCGGCCATGGGATGCCCTGCTCTCCTTCTGGGGGTGCTGTCTGTGGTGCCGACGGGTGGTGCCTGGTGCTCGTGGCGCGTGCTCGGTCCCGGTCTGGCCGGACCGCCGAGCGGCGGTTCAGTGCGTGCTGCGACCCATTGTCGCCCCCTCGCGGGGGGCCGGTCGACCGAGCCGCCGCTCGTTCCCCGGAAGGTCAGCCGGCCAGGCGGCGACGGGCCTCGGCGAGCCGCGTGGAGACGGCGCCGTCGATGACGTCGTCGGCGATGCTCACCCGCAGCCCGCCGACCAGTTCGGGGTCGACGTCGACGTTGAGGCGGACCGGGCGGCCGTACTGGCTGCTCAGCACGGCGGCCAGCCGGTCGTGGTGCGCCTCGCTCAGCGGACGGGCGCTCACGACGTGGGCGACCACCTGCTCGCGGCGGTGCGCCACGATCGAGACGTACTCCTCCAGCAGCCGCTCGGCGCGCACGCCGCGCGGCGCGGCGGCCGCGCGACGGGCGAGCTGCACGGCCTCGGGGGTGGCCCTGCCCAGCAGCAGCCGGGAGACCAGCGCCGCCCGGTTGGCGGCCGGCGCGGTGCGGTCGGCCAGGGCGTCGCGCAGCGCGGGGCTGCCCGCCACCGTGCGCGAGAAGCGGAAGAGCTCGTCCTCCAGCGCGTCCAGGTGCCCGGAGCGCTCCGCCTGGGCCGCCACGGCCGCCACGGCCAACCGCTCGCAGGCGTCGGCGAGGTCGCGCGCGGCGCCCCACCGGCCGGTGGCCAGCGCGGCGACCGTCTCGACGGCGGCCGGCGAGACCCTCGACCCCAGCACGCCGCGCACGAACGCGGCCTTCACCGCGCCGTCGCGCGCCGGGTCGGTCAGCGCCCGGCGCAGCCCGATGGACTCGTCGAGCAGCGAGGTCACGGCGAAGAGGTCCTCGCCGGTGCGCCCGGCATCGGCCCCCTCGACGGCCAGCTGCGCCTCGAGCACCTCCTGGGCGCGGGCCAGGCTGACCCGCGCCGCGCCGCTGTCGAGCTCGCTCACCGGCTCGTCACACCCTGCGGGGACGACTCCAGCTCGGCCAGGAAGCGGTCGACGACCCCGCTCTGCCGCGCCGGCTCCTGCAGCGACTCACCGACGATGCGCGAGGCGAGGTCGGTGGCCAGGCGGCCCACCTCGGCGCGCAGCTGCGCCGCGGCCTGGACGCGCTCGGCCTCGATCGTGGCGCGGGCGGACGTGGTGATCCGCTCGGCCTCGGCCTGGGCCTGCTCGCGCATCTCCGCGACGATCGCCGCGCCCTGCTGGCGGGCCTCCTCGCGGATGCGGTTCGCCTCGCCGCGGGCGTCGGCGAGCTGCGCCTTGTACTCCTGCAGCGCGGCGTTGGCCTCGGCCTGCGCGCGCTCGGCCTTCTCGACACCGCCCTGGATCGCCTCGCGACGCTCCTCGAAGGCCTTCTCGAGCCGCGGCACGACGACCTTGGCGACGAGCAGGTAGAGCAGGGCGAGGAAGACGAGCCCGGCGATGAGCTCACCGGGGTGCGGCAGGACCGGGTAGGCCTCCTCCCAGAAGCCCCCCTCCTCCTCGGCCGCTGCGGCCATCACCCACGCGGGCATGTGCGCTCCTTAGCTGTCAGTGGTCTCGCCGACGACGGTGGTCGGTCACTCGCCGCCCGGGTTGATGAAGGCGAGGACGAAGCCCAGGATCGCGAGCGCCTCGGCGAGCGCGAAGCCCAGGATGGCGATGGGCTGCAGCATGCCGCGGGACTCCGGCTGGCGCGCCACGCCGTTGATGTAGGCGGCGAAGACGAGACCGACGGCGATGGCCGGGCCGATCGCGGCGAGGCCGTAACCGATGACGTTGAGGCTTCCACCCATGGTGTGGATCGTTCCTTTCTCGGCCCGGCGCAGGTGGCCCCGGGATCGTTGTCGTGCGGTGGGTCAGTGCTCGTCGGCGAGGGAGCCGGCGATGTACGTGGCGGTCAGCAGCACGAAGATGTAGGCCTGCAGGACCTGGATGAGGAGCTCGAAGAACGACATGACCAGGCCGAACAGGTAGGAGACCACGCCCGCGGCGGGCAGCAGTCCCTCCCCGTGCAGCAGCAGGTGCTCGCCGCCGAGGAACAGCACGAGGATCAGCATGTGACCCGCGAACATGTTCGCGAACAGTCGCACCGCCAGCGTCAGCGGACGCGAGACGAAGTAGGTGAACAGCTCCAGGAGGTACACGACCGGCACCAGGAAGACCGGGACACCCGCCGGCATGAGCGACTTGAAGTAGCCGCCCACGCCCTTCCGCTTCATGCCGATGAGGTGGTACAGCACGAACACCACCAGCGTCAGCGCGATCGGGAAGCCGATGCGGCTCATCGTCGGGAACTGGATGGGCGGGATGACCCCGACCAGGTTGTTCACCAGGATCAGCACGAACATCGTGAACAGCAGCGGGACGTAGCGGAGGAACTCCTTCGACCCGATGATGTCGCGGGCCACGCCGTTGCGGACGAAGCCGTACAGGGCCTCCACCGCGAACTGCTTCTTGTTCGCGGGCACGACGCTGAGCCGCTTGGTGGTCGCCAGCAGCAGCGCGCCGATGACCACGACGCTCAGCGCCATGACGAACATCGGGCGGGTCAGGGCGAAGGCGCCGTCCCCGACGAGCGGCTGCCAGAAGTCCGCGGGCGTGGGAGCCTCGAAGGTCTCCCCGCCTGCGGTGGCGAGCGTGGACAGGCTCACAGCGTCTCCTCCGTACGAACGCCAGTGTGTGGACGGGGGGCCGGTGCGGTGCGCTGGTCACCCGCTCGCGCTGCGCGCGAGACGGGCTCTACCTGCGCGAACCGTACCGGAACCACACGTAGTAGATGCTCAAGGCCATGCCGCCGAGACTGCCGACGACCGCCAGGAACGAGGTGTCCAGGAGCCGGTCGAGCAGCAGGCCGAGCAACCCGAAGCCGACGATCCCGGAGATGAGGTACGACGCCGCGTTCCAGGCCAGGCTGTCGTTCAGCCGGGCCTCGTCGCGCGCGTCCTCGTCCGGCCGCCTGTCCTCCTCGGGCATGGTGCGGCGAACGGTAGCAGTCCTCCACGTCAGCTCCCCGCACCGGAACGGCCGTGGCCGAGCTCGAAGACGGGCAGGCGCAGGTGGCGGAACGCCGCGCACGCGGCGGCGCTCCAGGCGACGGTGCAGACGGCCGCCGACGCAGCCGCGGCCGTGCCGTCCACGCCGGGCAGGTCGCGCAGCACGAGGACCGCGGTGGCGAGCACCGTGACCTTGAAGAGGTAGACCATCAGGGCCAGCGCGAGGCTGAGCCCGGGCTCGACGTGCTTGACCACCCGCAGCAGCAGGAACGTCGAGGCCAGGAAGACGGTGGCGAGACCACCGCCGGCCAGCGCACCGAGCGCACCGCTCGCGCCGGACGTGGCGCCGATGCCGGTGCACGCCGCCCAGACGAGGACGACCGGTGGCAGCGAACGCCGAGGGACGACGCTGAAGACGTCGTCGGCACTCCTGGTCACGTCGGCTGCTCTCTGTCGTCGGCGGGTCGTCCGGGGTTCGGCTCGTCGGCGGTGTCCGCGGCGCACCCGTGAGGGGGCCGGGCGGACTTCGTGAAAGCTATCACGAGCACAGGGGTCTCCTACGCACCGTCGTGGACGTCGTGCAGGCCCTCAGGTGGGGCTCCGCTCCGAGGTCCGCGCGGGCACCGCGTCCGGGTCGGGCTGCTCCGGCGAGGCGCGTCGCGAGCGCCGCCAGATCAGCGGCCCGAAGGTGAACACCAGCACCACGCACCCCGCCGCCAGGGCCACCGCGAGCGCCTGCACGAGGGGCAGGAAGGCGTACGAGGCGGCCCCGAAGCTGAGGAACGCCGCCCAGGAGTACATGACCAGCACCGCCACCCGGTGCGAGTGGCCCATCTGCAGCAGCCGGTGGTGCAGGTGCTGCTTGTCCGGGTGCCAGAAGGCGCGGCCAGCGCGGGTGCGGCGCACCACCGCGAGCAGCATGTCGCCCAGCGGGACCAGGAGCACGGCCACCGGCAGCAGCAGCGGGAAGAACGCCGGGGCGATCTCCTCGTCGGCGACGGTCTCGGGGTCCACGGTGCTCGTGGCGGCGATCGTGGCGGTGGCCAGCAGCAGCCCCAGCAGCATCGAGCCGGAGTCGCCCATGAAGATGCGCGCGGGGTGGGAGTTGTGCGGCAGGAACCCCACGCAGCACCCCACCGTGATGGCGGCCACCAGCGTGGCCAGCGAGGAGAAGTCGTCGGGGAACTGCCCGCGCTGCAGGGCGTAGGAGTACAGGAAGAAGGCCACCGCCCCGATGCCCACGATGCCCGCGGCCAGCCCGTCGAGCCCGTCGACGAAGTTCACGGCGTTCACCGACACCAGCACCACGAGGATGGTGATCGCCATCATGGCCGGGGCGGACAGCAGGGTGACGCCCCCGATGGGCAGCTGCAGCAGGCTGATGCCCTGCCAGCCCATCACCCCCGCCGCCAGCACCTGACCGGCGAGCTTGGTGACGGCGTCGAGCTGGACGATGTCGTCGACCACCCCCACCGCGCACACGATCGCCGCCCCCACCAGCACCCACGTCGGCCCGGGCGAGGCGTCGAACACCCGGGAGGTGAAGGGGATGCGGCTGGCCACGAGCAACCCGGCGGCCAGCCCCAGCAGCATCGCCACCCCGCCCATGCGCGGCACCGGCACGGAGTGCACGTCCCGCTCGCGCAGCGGGGTGACGGCGCCGACGCGCTGCGCCAGGCGGCGCACCAGGGGCGTCGTCAGGTACGTGACGGCGGCGGCCACCACGAGGACCAGCAGGTACACCCGCACCGGCGATCAGCTCCCCGCGGAGGCGTCGGCCCGCTCCTCCTCCGGCCCGGCCCCGGCGCCGGCCGACGGCTGCTCGACGTCCGGCTCCGCCGCGTCGGGCTCGGGGTCGTACCAGCCCTTGGGCACCGCGCGACGCAGCTCCTCCTCGCTGAGCGCACCGGCCCGCAGCACCCGCAGGGGGCCGTCGGAGGCGTCCACGATGGTCGACGGCGCCCCCTTCGGGCTGGGGCCGCCGTCGAGGTAGACGCGCACGGACGAGCCGAGCTGGTCGACCGCTTCCTGCACGGTCGTGGCGGCCGGGCGGCCGGACAGGTTCGCGCTGGAGACGGCCAGCGGGCCGGTGCGCTTGAGCAGCTCCAGCGCCACCGGGTGCAGCGGCATCCGCAGCGCGACGGTGCCGTGCGTCTCACCCAGGTCCCACGTCAGCGACGGCTGCGCGCGGCAGACGATCGTCAGGGCACCGGGCCAGAAGGCGTCCATGAGCTCGCGCACCGCGAACGGCACGGCCGAGGCCAGCCCGTCGACGGTGCGCACCTCCGGCACCAGCACGGGCGGGGGCATGTCGCGCCCGCGGCCCTTGGCCTCCAGCAGCTTGCGCACCGCAGCGGGCGAGAAGGCGTCCGCACCGATCCCGTAGACCGTGTCCGTGGGCAGCACGACGACCTCACCGCGCTTGACGGCGTTCTCGGCCGCGGCCAGGCCGCGCTCGCGGGTCACCGGGGCGGCGCAGTCGAAAGGGGGTCTCACAGGGCCGAGTGTCCCACCGGGACCGGCAGGGGTGGCGCGCACCCGCCCGGCGCGTCCGGCGCCCCCTGCCCCGCTGCGCGCCGACCCGCGCTCAGGCCCGTCGGGCGCTGGTGCAGCGCGGGCGGCCCGTCAGGTCGCGGTGGCCCGCCACGTCGCGCCACAGCGGGCCCGGCACCATGCGGCGGGCGCCGTGCTCCTGCACCTCGGCGTGCTCGACGACGAGCAGGCCGCCGGGCCGCAGCAGGCGGGCGGCGGCCGCCACCACGCGCCGGGGCACCTCCAGCCCGTCGTCCCCGCCGCCGTACAGAGCCACCTCGGGGTCGTGGCGGGCGACCTCGACCTCCTGCGGCACCGCACCGGGCGGCACGTACGGGGGGTTGCTGACGACGACGTCGACCGCGCCGTCGAGGTCGCCGAACGCGCCGGCCGCGTCCCCCAACCGCAGGTCCAGCGCGGGGGCCAGCTCATCGGCGTTGCGGCGCGCCCAGGCGTGCGCCAGGGGGTCCAGCTCCACGGCGTGCACGGCGGCGGTGGGCACCTCGGTCGCCACGGCCAGGGCGATGGCCCCCGACCCGGTGCACAGGTCGACCACGACGGGGCGGCCGCCGCCGCCGGCCAGCCGCGCGGCCTCGTCGACGGCGAGCTGCGCGACGACCTCGGTCTCGGGGCGCGGCACGAACACCCCCGGCCCCACGGCCAGCTCCAGCGAGCGGAAGGGCGCGCGACCGGTCAGGTGCTGCAGCGGGACCCGATCGGCGCGCTGGTCCACCAGGTCCTCGAAGCGGCCGGGCTCGACGAGGGAGCCGAGGGCCGCGAGGACCCCCAGCCGCGAGCGGTCCACGCCCAGGGCGTGCGCGAGCAGCACCTCCGCGTCGGTGCGCGGGCTGGGCACCCCCGCCGCCGCGAGGCGCTGCGCCGCCGCGCCCACGAGGTCCCGGACGCCGCGGCTCGCCGCCGCCGGCTCACCGCTCACACCGGTGCGCCCGTCGCGGTGAGCTGGGCGGCCTCGTCGGCGTCCACCGCCGACTGGATCACCGGGTCCAGGTCGCCGTCCAGGACGGTGTCGAGGTTGTACGCCTTGAAGCCGGTGCGGTGGTCGGCGATGCGGTTCTCGCCGAAGTTGTAGGTGCGGATGCGCTCGGAGCGGTCGACCGTGCGCACCTGCGAGCGCCGGGCGGCGGAGGCCTCGGCGTCGGCGGCCTCCTGGGCCGCTGCGTGCAACCGGGCGCGCAGGATGCGCAGGGCCTGCTCGCGGTTCTGCAGCTGCGACTTCTCGTTCTGGCAGCTGACCACGATGCCGGTGGGCAGGTGCGTGATGCGCACCGCGGAGTCGGTGGTGTTGACGCTCTGCCCGCCGGGGCCGGAGGAGCGGAAGACGTCCACGCGCAGGTCGTTCGGGTCCACCTGCACCTCGACCTCCTCGGCCTCGGGCACCACGAGCACGCCGACGGCGGAGGTGTGCACGCGCCCGGCGGACTCGGTGACCGGCACCCGCTGGACGCGGTGCACACCGCCCTCGTACTTCAGCCGGCTCCACACGCCCTCGGGCGCGGCACCGCGCGCCTTGACGGCCACCGAGACGTCCTTGTAGCCGCCCAGGTCGCTGTCGGTGGCGTCGAGCAGCTCGGTGGCCCACCCGCGGCGCTCGGCGTAGCGCAGGTACATGCGCAGCAGGTCGCCGGCGAACAGGGCGGACTCCTCCCCGCCCTCCCCCGCCTTGATCTCCAGGATCACGTCGCGGGAGTCGTCGGGGTCGCGCGGCAGGAGCAGCCGGCGCAGCCGTTCGGCGGCCTCGTCCGCCGCCCGCTCCAGCGCAGGCAGCTCGGCGGCGAAGGCGGCGTCCTCGGCGGCCAGCTCCCGCGCGGCACCGGCGTCGTCGAGGGCCGCGCGCCAGGTGCCGTGCGCGTCCACGACGGCTCCCAGCTCGGCGTAGCGGCGCCCCAGCGACCGGGCGAGGGCGGCGTCGGCGTGCACGGCCGGGTCGGCGAGCCGGCGCTCCAGCTCGGCGTGCTCCTCGAGCAGCGGCTGGACGGACTCGAACACGACGGGGACCTCCGGGGCGGCGGGCATCGGGGTGACGGGCATCGGGGGCGGGAACGCGACAGCGCCGGCCCCGCCGCCCGGGAGGGCGGTGGGACCGGCGCTGCGAGGGTGCTACTGGGCGTTCTTCTTGCCGTAGCGCGCCTGGAAGCGGGCGACGCGGCCACCGGTGTCCAGGATCTTCTGCTTGCCCGTGTAGAACGGGTGGCACGCGCTGCACACGTCGGCGCGGAGCTGCCCGCTCTTCTCGGTGCTGTGCGTGGTGAACGTGTTGCCGCAGGTGCAGGTGACCTGGGTCTCCACGTAGTCGGGGTGGATGCCGGCCTTCATCGTCTCTTCCCTCTTCTCGCTCAGTCGGCACCGGGTCGCCCGCGCCCGGAGGGGGCGTCGTGCTGGCGTGAGCCGGTGCCTGCGGTCGAAGCAGTCTCCCACAGGAGCCGCCGGTGGGTAGAACCGCACGGCTCCTGCGGGGATTCCCGTCAGTCCTTCTGGACCAGCGGGGTGGAGGACTGCACCTGCTGCAGGAACTCGAGGTTGCTGCGGGTCTTCTTGAGGCGGTCCAGCAGCAGCTCGATGGAGGCCTGGGCGTCGAGCGCGGTGACCACGCGGCGCAGCTTCCAGACCGTCGCCAGCTCCTCGCGGGACATGAGGATCTCCTCGCGGCGGGTGCCGGAGGCCGGCACGTCGACCGCGGGGAAGATGCGCTTGTCGGCCAGCTGGCGCGACAGCCGCACCTCCATGTTCCCGGTGCCCTTGAACTCCTCGAAGATGACCTCGTCGGCCTTGGAACCGGTCTCGACCAGTGCCGAGGCCAGGATGGTCAGCGAGCCGCCGTTCTCGACGTTGCGGGCGGCGCCGAAGAAGCGCTTCGGCGGGTACAGCGCCGAGGCGTCCACACCACCGGACAGGATCCGGCCGCTGGCCGGCGCCGAGATGTTGTAGGCGCGCGACAGGCGGGTCAGCGAGTCCAGCAGCACGACGACGTCGTTGCCGAGCTCCACCAGGCGCTTGGCCCGCTCGATGGCGAGCTCGGCGACGGCGGTGTGGTCGGCGGCGGGACGGTCGAAGGTGGAGGCGATGACCTCACCCTTGATCGTGCGCTGCATGTCGGTGACCTCTTCGGGCCGCTCGTCGACGAGGACGACCATGAGGTGGCACTCGGGGTTGTTCGTCGTGATGGCGTTGGCGATGGCCTGCATGACCATCGTCTTGCCGGCCTTGGGCGGGGCGACGATCAGACCGCGCTGGCCCTTCCCGAGCGGCGACATCAGGTCGATGATGCGCGTCGTCAGGACGTTGGGCTCGGTCTCCAGGCGCAGCCGCTCCTGCGGGTACAGCGGCGTCAGCTTGGTGAAGTCCGGGCGGTTGCGGGCCTGCTCCGGGTCCGCGCCGTTGATGGTGTCGACGCGCACGAGCGCGTTGAACTTGGCGCGCTGGCCGGTCTGCTCGCCCTCGCGGGGCTGGCGCACCGCACCGGTCACCGCGTCGCCGGGGCGCAGGTTGTTCTTCTTCACCTGGTTCAGCGAGACGTACACGTCGTTCGCGCCGGCGAGGTAGCCGGAGGTGCGGATGAACGCGTAGTTGTCCAGCACGTCGAGGATGCCCGCGACCGGCAGCAGGACGTCGTCCTCGCTGATCTCGGTGTCGACCTCGGGTGCGCCGCCGTCGCGGCCGCCGCGGCGGCCCTTGCGGTCGCGGTAGCGGTTGCGACGACCGCGGCGGCCACCGCGGTCGTCGTCGAAGTCGTCGCCGGCGGGACCGGAACCACCCGAGGAGGCGACGCGGGGTTCGCGGTCCTCGCGAGCCGGGCGGTCCTCGCGGGCGGGCCGGTCCTCGCGAGCGGGACGCTCGTCGCGCGCGACGCGGTCCTCGCGAGCAGGACGGTCCTCGCGAGCGGGGCGGTCCTCGCGAGCGGGGCGGTCCTCGCGGGCGGGGCGGTCCTCGCGGGCGGGACGCTCGGCGCGGTCCGCCTGCTCGCCGTCGGCCTGGGCCTCCCGGCGCGGCAGCGGCGGCAGCTCGACCTGCTGGTCGGGCTCGCGCACGCGGTCGCGGCGGGCGCGCTCACGGCGCGAGAGGCGCTCGGGCCGCTCGGCGCGGGAGGTGAGCTCCTCCAGGGTGGGCAGGGCGGGGGCGTCGGCACCGTCCTCGCGGCGCTCGCCGGAACGGTCCGCCGCACCGGCGGGCTCACCAGCGGTCTCACCGGCGGTGGCGGGCGGCGCACCGGCGGGGGCCCCCGCGCGGCGCGAGCGGCGCGAGGACCCCGCGGCGGACCGCTCGGGTGCCGCGGGCTGCTCGGCGGCCGGGGCCGCGGGCTGCTCGGCGGTCACGGCCTCGGGGGCCGGCGCGGCGGGTGCCTGGGCAGCGGGAGCGGGAGGCGCCTGCTCGACGGCGGGCGCGCTCGGCGCCTGGGCGGCGGCCGGGCGCTCGGAGCGCTGCGGCACGGCCGACTGGTGCTCACGGATGGCGGCGAGCAGGTCCACCTTGCGCATGCGGCCGGTGCCGCTGATGCCGAGCTCCGAGGCCAGGGCCTGCAGCTGGGGCAGGCGCAGGGCGGAGAGGCTGCCGGTGCGGCGGGGTGCAGCCGCGTCGGCGGCTGCGCCGTTCGCAGCGCCGTCGGTGGCGGCGATGTCGGTGGTATCGGTCACGAAGGTCCTTCCCCCTCGTCCAGCGACTGGCCAGCAGAAGAGGCACGGTCGCGATGACTGCCCGCGACGGGCAGGAACTGTGTCCACGGACGCGCAGAGAGCGCGAAGCGTCGCGGATGTGCACCGTTCGGCGAGGAGAGCTTGCGCAGGAGGGGAACGCGACCCCGCCGGTGAGGTGCTGCGACGATCGTAACACCACGGGGTGCCGGTGAGCTCCCGCTCCCCCGATCGGCCGCGCGGCGCACCTCGGGCGGCGGGTGGCCGCGGGCGGGATCAGGCGCCGGGGCTCCAGCTGACGCCGTGCTGCGCGACGGGCGCGGGCAGCACCCGCCAGCCCCCCTGGCCCACCGCCACCTCCTCGACCTCCCCGGCGCGGTGCGAGGGCACCAGCACCAGCGCGCTCGGGCCCGCGCCGGAGACGACGGCGGCCAGGCCACGCTCACGCAGGACGCGCAGCAGGGACGCCGTGCGGGGCATCGCCGGGCCGCGCTGCTCCTGGTGCAGTCGCTCCACCGTGGCGTCCAGCAGCAGCTCCGGCGCGCTGGTCAGCGCGTGCACGAGCAGCCCCGCGCGCCCGGCGGTGAGGGCGGCGTCCGCGTGCGGCACCGAGGCCGGCAGCAGCGCCCGCGCGCGGGAGGTCGCCAGCTGCTCGTCGGGCACGCACACCACGGCGCGCACGTCCGGGTGGACCGGCAGGCGCACCGAGCACACCGCCTCGGGGCGGGTGGGGTCGTCACCGCGGGTCCAGGCGATGGTGAAGCCGCCGAAGACGGCCGGGGCGGCGTTGTCGGGGTGCCCCTCGCGGCGGCTGGACTCCAGCAGCAGCCGCTGGCGCAGCGGCGCGCCGTCCTGCCCGCCGAGACCGGCGGCGGCGAGCAGCCCGTGGGCCACGGCCAGCCCCGCGACGATCGCCGAGGCCGACGACCCCAACCCTCGCCCCTGCGGGATCACGTTGCGGCACACCAGCTCCAGCCCGCTGGCCGCGAACCCGGCGGCGGCCAGCTCCTCCAGCGCGACGCGCGCCACGAGGTGCCGCTCGTCGGCGGGCAGGTGACCGGAGCCCTCGCCCTCCACCTGCACCCGGACCCCGCTGGGCACGGTGCGTGCCCGGACCTCGTCGTGCAGGTCCAGCGCCAGGCCGAAGGCGTCGAAGCCGGGGCCGAGGTTGGCGCTGGTGGCCGGCACCCGCACGGTCGTGGCGGTGCCCACCGGCAGAGCGGCCGACGGGGTCCGGGTCCGGGCCGCAGCGGGACCCGGGAGCGCGCTCACGTCGGGCACCGCGCTCAGACGTCGAGGCCGAGGGCGCGCGCGATGGTCACCGCGTCGGGCTGCACCCGCACGGGCTCCACGGCGCGCCGCCGTCCGTCCGCGCCCGTGGGACCGGCCAGGTCCAGGGCCCACTGCGGGTCCTTCAGGCCGTGCCCGGTGACGGTGACGACGATGGTCTGGCCCTCGGCGACCTCACCGGCCTCGCAGGCGGCGAGCAGGCCGGCGACGCCCGCGGCGGAGGCGGGCTCGACGAAGACGCCCTCCCTGGAGGACAGCCAGCGGTGGGCGGCGAGGATCTGCTCGTCGCTGACGGCGTCGATGCGCCCGCCGGAGTCGTCGCGCGCGGTGGTCGCACCGCTCCACGAGGCGGGGTGGCCGATGCGGATCGCGGTGGCGATGGTCTCCGGCTCGTCGACCGGGTGCCCCTTCACCAGGGGTGCCGCACCGGCGGCCTGGAAGCCCCACATGCGCGGGCGCTTGGTCGAGACCCCGTCAGCCGCGTACTCGCAGTAGCCCTTCCAGTACGCGGTGATGTTGCCGGCGTTGCCGACGGGCAGCGCGTGGATGTCGGGGGCGTCCCCGAGGACGTCGACGACCTCGAACGCGCCGGTCTTCTGACCCTCGATGCGGTACGGGTTGACGGAGTTCACGAGCTCCACCGGGTACGCCTCGGCGAGCTTGCGGGCCTGCGTGAGGCAGTCGTCGAAGTTGCCGTCGACCTGCAGCAGGGTGGCGCCGTGGGCCACCGCCTGGGACAGCTTGCCCATCGCGATCTTGCCGTCCGGCACGAGCACGGCGCAGCGGATGCCCGCGGCGGTGGCGTAGGCGGCCGCGGAGGCGGAGGTGTTGCCGGTGGAGGCGCAGATGACGACCTCGGCGCCGTTCTCGGCGGCCTTGCTCATCGCCATCGTCATGCCGCGGTCCTTGAAGGACGCGGTGGGGTTGCAGCCCTCGACCTTGAGGTAGACCCGCCCGCGGGCGCGCTCGGACAGGTGCCGGGCGTGCACCAGGGGCGTGCCGCCCTCCCCGAGCGTGACCACGGGGGTCGCCTCGCTGACCGGCAGCCGGTCGCGGTACTCCTCGATCAGACCCCGCCACACGTGCGCCATCAGGCGACGCCCCCCTTCGCCTCAGCACGGGCCTCGTGGCCCTCCACGCGCAGCACGCCCGCCACCGAATCCACGATCTCCAGGTCCTCCAGCTCGTCCACCGTCGCCGACAGCGCCGCGTCCGGTGCGCTGTGCGTCACCACGACGAGCACCGCGCGCCCGCGCCCGCCCGGACCGGTCGGCTCCTGCCGCTGCTGCACGGCCTCGATGGAGACGCCGTGGGCCGCGAACACGCCGGCGACCTGCGCCAGCACGCCGGGCTTGTCGGCCACGTCCAGGCGCACGTGGTAGCGCGTCACCGTGTCGTCCATGGGCAGCACGGGCAGTTCCGCGTAGGCCGACTCCCCCGGCCCGCGGACACCGGCGCGGCGGTTCCTGGCCACGGCCACGACGTCGCCGAGCACGGCGCTGGCGGTGGGCCCCCCGCCCGCGCCGGGGCCGTAGAACATCAGCTCGCCGGCGGCTTCGGCCTCGACGAAGACCGCGTTGAACGCGCCGCGCACCCCGGCGAGCTGGTGCTCGCGCGGCATCATCGCCGGGTGCACGCGCACCGAGACGGCGTCCTCGCCGCCGGGGCCGGTGCTGCGCTCGGCGATGGCCAGCAGCTTGACGACGCAGCCCTGCGCCTGCGCGGCGCGCACGTCGGCGGCGCTCACCCCGGTGATGCCCTCGCGGTGCACGTCGTCCAGGGCGACGCGGGTGTGGAAGGCCAGGGAGGCGAGGATCGCGGCCTTGGCGGCGGCGTCGAAGCCCTCCACGTCGGCGGTGGGGTCGGCCTCGGCGTAACCCAGCGCCTGCGCCTGCTCCACGGCTTCCGCGAAACCCATGCCGGTGCTGTCCATCTGGTCCAGCACGTAGTTGGTGGTGCCGTTGACGATGCCGAGCACGCGGGTCACCCGGTCGCCGACCAGGGACTCCCGCAGCGGCCGCAGCAGCGGGATGGCACCGGCCACGGAGGCCTCGTAGTAGAGGTCCACGCCGTGCTCGGCGGCCGCCTCGTACAGGGCGGGCCCCTCGGCCGCGAGCAGCGCCTTGTTGGCCGTGACCACGGAGGCGCCGTGCTCGATCGCGCGCAGCATGAGCGAGCGGGCCGGCTCGATGCCGCCGATGACCTCCACCACGACGTCGGCGCGGGTGACGAGCTCCTCCGCGTCGGTGGTGAACAGCGCCGGGTCGAGCGGCAGGCCGCGCTCGCGCCCCAGGCGGCGCACGGCGATGCCGACCAGCTCCAGGGGCGCGCCCACCCGGGCGGCGAGCTCGTCGGCCTGCGTCGTCAGCAGCCGGGCCACCTCGGTGCCGACCACCCCGCACCCGAGCAACGCGACCTTCACCGGCTCCACCGCAGCTGTCCCTCCACCGTCCCGACACCTCGGCCCCCGCGGGGCAGAGCACACCCTCTCAGACCGCGCGGCGCCCGTGCGCCACCGCGCCCGTCACCCCGCGTCGAGCGAGAGCAGGTCCTCCGGCGTCTCGCGGCGCACCAGCACCGTCGAGACGCCGTCGCGCACCGACACCACGGCCGGGCGCGTGATCTGGTTGTAGTTGCTCGCCATGCTGCGGCAGTAGGCGCCCGTGCCGGGGACCGCGATGAGGTCGCCGGCACCGGCGTCGGCGGGCAGGAACTCGTCCTTGACGACGACGTCCCCGCTCTCGCAGTGCTTCCCGACGACCCGGGAGAGCACGCCCTGCGCGCCCGAGGCGCGCGAGGCCAGCGTGGCGGAGTAGTCCGCGTCGTACAGGGCGGTGCGGATGTTGTCGCTCATGCCGCCGTCGACGGACACGTAGCGCCGGCGCACGCCGCCGTCGAGCTCGACGTCCTTGGTGGTGCCCACCTCGTAGAGCGTGAACGTGCTGGGTGCGGCGATGGCGCGGCCGGGCTCGACCGAGATCCGCGGCACCGCGATGCCCTGCGCCAGGCACTCGCGCGCCACGATCTCGGCGAGGCGGCCGGCGATCTCCTGCGGCGGCAGCGGGTCGTGCTCGGAGGTGTAGGCGACGCCGAAACCGCCGCCGAGGTCCATCTCGGGCAGCGTGACGCCGTGCTCGCGCTCGACGGTGCGGTGCAGTCCGAGCAGGCGGCGGGCGGAGACCTCGAAACCGCCCATGTCGAAGATCTGCGAGCCGATGTGGCTGTGCAGGCCCAGCAGCCGCAGCTCCGGGCGGGTCAGCACCTTCGCGACGGCCGCCTCCGCCGCACCGGAGGCCAGCGACAACCCGAACTTCTGGTCCTCGTGGGCGGTGGCGATGTAGGAGTGCGTGTGCGCCTCCACCCCCACGGTGATGCGCAGCATGACGGGCGCGACGACGCCCAGCGAGGCCGCGACGTCGGCGACGACGTCGACCTCCTGCAGGGAGTCCACGACGATGCGGCCCACTCCCGCGCGCAGCGCCTTCTCGATCTCGCCGCGCGACTTGTTGTTGCCGTGCAGGGCGATCCGCTCGCCGGGCACCCCGCCGCGCAGGCCCAGCTCCAGCTCGCCGGAGGAGGAGGTGTCCAGGCTCAGGCCGTCCTGCGCGAGCCAGCGCGCCACGCCCGTGGCGATGAACGCCTTGGTGGCGTAGTAGACGTCCGCCCCTCCGCAGAGGTCGGCGAAGGCGTCGGCGAACGCGTCGCGGAACGCGGTGGCGCGCGAGCGGAAGTCGAGCTCGTCGACGACGTACAGCGGGGTGCCGTGCGTGGCGGCGAGCTCGGCGACGCCGACGCCGCCCACGCGCAGCGCACCGGCGGCGTCGCGCTCGACGGTGCGCGCCCACAGCTTCGGGAGCAGCTCGTTGACGTCGGCGGGCGGACGCAGCCACCCGGGCACGATCGCGATGGACGAGGACCCCGGGGAGTGCATCTGGCCGGCCTCGTGCGAGCGCGCCACTACATGCGCTCCGGGGCGCTCACGCCCAGCAGCGCCAGGCCGTTGGCCAGCACCTGCCGGGTGGCGTCGTTGACCCACAGCCGGGTGCGGTGCACGTCGGTGACCTCCTCGCCGGCGCGGGGGGTCACCCGGCAGGCGTCGTAGAACTTGTGGAACCGGCCGGCGAGCTCCTCCAGGTAGCGCGCCAGGCGGTGCGGCTCGCGCAGCTCCCCGGCGCGCGCCACCACGGAGGGGAACTCCGCGAGCGCGGCCAGCAGGAGCGACTCGGTCTCGTCGGTCAGCAGCGCGGGGTCGAAGGCGTCCTCGCGGCGCACCCCGGCGGCCGCGGCGTTCACCGCGACGTTGGAGGTGCGGGCGTGCGCGTACTGCACGTAGTAGACCGGGTTGTCGTTGCTGCGCTTGACGAGCAGGTCCAGGTCGATGTCGATGGAGGTGTCCACCGAGGAGCGCACCAGGGAGTAGCGGGCGGCGTCGACGCCGACCTGCTCGACGAGGTCCTCCAGCGTCACGACGGTGCCGGCGCGCTTGCTCATGCGCACCGGCACCCCGTCCTTGAGCAGGTTGACCATCTGCCCGATGAGGATCTCGAGGTTGGTGCCCGGCTCGTCGCCGAACGCCGCGCACATCGCCATCATCCGGCCGACGTAGCCGTGGTGGTCGGCACCGAGCATCAGCACGCAGCGGTCGAAACCGCGCTCGCGCTTGTCGAGGTAGTAGGCCAGGTCCCCGGAGATGTAGGCCGGCTGGCCGTCGCTCTTGACGACGACGCGGTCCTTGTCGTCGCCGAAGTCGCTGGTGCGCAACCAGGTGGCGCCGTCGGCCTCGTAGATCCGGCCCAGCTCGCGCAGGCGCTCCACGGCCCGCTCCACGGCGCCGGAGGTGTGCAGGGAGTCCTCGTGGAAGTAGACGTCGAACTCGACGCCGAAGTCGGCGAGGGTCTTCTTGATCTCCGTGAACATCAGCTCGACGCCCTCGCGGCGGAACGCCTCCTGCTGCTGCTCGCGGGACTGCTCCAGCAGGCCGGGCACCCGGGCCAGGACCTGCTGGGCGATCTCGCCGACGTACGCGCCGCCGTAGCCGTCCTCGGGGGTGGGCTCGCCGTGCGCGGCGGCCAGCAGCGAGCGGGCGAAGCGGTCGATCTGCGCGCCGTGGTCGTTGAAGTAGTACTCGCGGGTCACCTGCGCGCCGGCGGCGGTGAGGATGCGCGCCAGGGAGTCGCCGACCGCGGCCCAGCGGGTGCCACCCAGGTGGATGGGGCCGGTGGGGTTGGCGGAGACGAACTCGAGGTTCACCTTCTCGCCGGTGGGCTCGGCCGCGGTGCCGTAGGCGGCGCCGGCCTCGACGATCGCGCGGGCCAGCCCACCGGCGGCGGCGGCGTCCAGGGTGACGTTGAGGAACCCCGGGCCGGCGATGTCCACGGCCTTCACGCCGGGCACCCGCACGAGCCGCTCCTGCAGCAGCGCCGCCACCTCGCGGGGCGGGCGCCCGGCCTTCTTCGCCAGCTGCAGGGCGACGCTGGTCGCCCAGTCGCCGTGCTCGCGGTTCTTGGGGCGCTCCACGCGGACCTCGGCCGGGACGTCGGCGGGGTCGAGGGACAGCTCGCCGGCCTGCACGGCCGACATCAGAGCGTCCCGCAGTGCGGTGGAGAGCTCAGCGGGGGTCACGGGGCCCAATCGTACCGGTGGGCACCGACCCGCCCGGGCGCACGCCGGGGCCCGGGCGGGCGGTGGTCGGGGGTGCACGTGGACGCTGGTACGGTTGCTCCTGCTGTCAGCCCCCGTAGCTCAGCGGATAGAGCATCGGCCTCCGGAGCCGTGTGCGCAGGTTCGAGTCCTGCCGGGGGCACCTGGATGGAGACGCCGAGACGCAGGGCCCGGCGGGCGGCGTGCACGCCCGCCCTCCCGTGCACGCCCCCCGACGGCGCCGTGGC
>NZ_JBKBCT010000178.1:0-581 GCF_050871525.1 Kineococcus auxinigenes
GACGCAATCCGCGCTCAGTGCGCTCCTGCGTGATCTGGAGGCGCAGGTGGGTGCTCGACTCTTCGACCGCACAACGCGAAGCATGGACATCACCGCCGTCGGGCGCGATTTCCTGCCGGTAGCGGAGCGTGTGCTGGCCGATCTGGACACCGGACTGGCGACCGTGCGGGATATGAACCTGAAGCGCAAAGGCAGCGTGACGGTGGCGGTAACGCCAATGCTGGCCACCAGCTTCATGCCGAGTCTCTGCGCCGAGATGCGCAAACAGTTTCCTGGCGTGCGGGTCGTGATCCGAGACAGGTTGGCGATCGACAATATCCAGAGCCTTCGCTCTGGCGAGGCCGATCTCGCCATCGGCAATTTCGGGCTCGTCGATCACGATGTTTCTCTCACGCTGGTCGAGGGTAGTCGGGTTGGTGTTGTCATGCACGCGCAGCATGCGCTGGCACAAACGGCGCATGTCGAGTGGACACAGTTGGCGCAAGAGGCATTGATTCTGTTGAGCCGCGAAAGCGCGTTTCGCCAGTTCGTTTTGCAGTCGCTGATGAACGCTGGCATGACCTGTACGCCCGAGTACGAGG
>NZ_JBKBCT010000043.1:0-35335 GCF_050871525.1 Kineococcus auxinigenes
TGTAGAATTTCCCGTACACATAATCCAGGGCAATGGCAACCTGCGGGATTTGACCCCCCCGGGCGGGGGGGGGGGCCCGCCCCCCCCCCCCCGGCCCCACCTCGAGGACGGCCCGGCACCCCGAACGCGGGTGCCGGGCCGTCGTGCGTCCGGCGGGCCCGCAGGAGCGGTCTCTGAGAAGATCGTCGCCGTGACGGGCACGACGGCTGGTGCGACGGCGGGGAGCACTGCGCGAGCGGTGCGGGTCCGGCCGGCCCGCACCGGTGACGTGCCGGTGCTCCGGGCGCTCGTCGAGGCCTACGCGCGCGAGCGCATCCTGCTCGCCAAGGAGCTCATCACCCTGTACGAGGCCGTGCAGGAGTTCGTCGTCGCCGAGGTCGAGGACCCCGCCGCCCCCGGCGGGGCGCGCGTCGTCGGCTGCGGAGCGCTGCACGTGCTGTGGGAGGACCTGGCCGAGGTGCGCACGCTGGCCGTGGACCCCTCCGTGCGCGGGCGGGGCGTGGGGCACCGCCTCCTGCAGGCCCTGCTGGCCCGGGCTGCCGACCTGGGCGTCACCCGCCTCTTCTGCCTCACGTTCGAGACGCGCTTCTTCGCCGCCCACGGGTTCGAGGAGATCGACGGCACCCCCGTGGACCCGGACGTCTACGCGGAGATGCTGCGCTCGCACGACGAGGGCGTCGCGGAGTTCCTCGACCTCGCGCGCGTGAAGCCCAACACGCTCGGCAACACCAGGATGCTGCGGGTCGACCCCCGCGGCCGCACCGAGGAGGAGCCCCCGTGAGCACCACCGATCCCGCTCCCGGCCCCACCGCGCTGATCGTCATGGGGGTCTCGGGCAGCGGCAAGACCACCGTGGCGCTGGGGGTCTCGCAGGCCCGCGGCTGGGAGTACGCCGAGGGCGACGACTTCCACCCGCGCGCCAACGTGGAGAAGATGCGCGACGGCACCCCGCTGGACGACGACGACCGCTGGCCGTGGCTGCGCTCCATCGCCACCTGGATCGGGGAGCGCGAGGCCGCCGGGGAGTCCGTCGTGATCACCTGCTCCGCCCTCAAGCGCGCCTACCGCGAGCTGCTCGGCGAAGGGCACCCCTCGGTGCGCTTCTGCCAGCTCGTGGTGCCCGAGGACGTCCTCACCGAGCGGCTCGCGAACCGCCGGGGGCACTACATGCCCGCCTCGCTGCTGCGCAGCCAGCTGGACACCCTGCAGGACCTGCAGCCCGACGAGCCCGGGTTCCAGGTGTGCGTGGAGGGCGGCCCCGACGCCGTCGTCGCCGAGGTGCTGCGCCACCTCTGAGCGCGGGATGCGGGCCCGGCGGCGGGCCGGAGCTTCAGGAGCGCGGAAGGGTGAAGGTGCCGTCCGGCAGCGGCTCGACGAGGCCGTCGGCGACCAGGCCGTCCAGGCAGCGCTCGCGCTGCGCGGGGTCGGTGCTCCACGCGGCGGCCAGCTCGGCCGCGCCCACGGGCCCGTGCGCCTGCCGCAGCACCGCCAGCAGCCGCCCGCGGACCTGCCGGTCCGTGCCGGCCCACCGCTGCGCCCGCCGGGCCGGCCCGGTGTGCGCCGGGCGCCCGGCCACCACCCAGGCGCAGCGCTCCAGCAGCGGGCACGCCGGGCAGCGCGGTGCGCGGGCCGTGCACACCAGCGCCCCCAGTTCCATGACGCCCACCGACCAGCGTGCCGCCGTGGCGGGGTCGGACGGCAGCAGCGCCGCGGCCAGCCGCGTCTCCGCCGCCGTCAGCGCCGCCGCGGGCTCGGCGGCTCCGCCCACCGCGCGCGCGTGGACGCGCCGGACGTTGGTGTCGACCACGGCGTGCCGGCGCCGGAAGGCGAACGCGGCGACCGCCGCCGCGGTGTAGGCGCCGATCCCGGGCAGCGCCAGCAGGGCGGCGTGGTCGTCGGGCACCTCGCCGCCGTGCTCGGCGCTGATGGCGACGGCGGCGGCGTGCAGCCGCAGCGCCCGCCGCGGGTACCCCAGCCGGTCCCAGGCCCGCACCGCCTCACCGGGCGCCTCCGCGGCCAGCGCCGCCGGGGTGGGCCAGCGCTCCAGCCACTCGCGCCAGCGCGGCAGCACCCGGGACACCGGCGTCTGCTGCAGCATCACCTCGCTGACCAGCACCCCCCACGGCGAGCAGTCCGCGTGCCGCCACGGCAGGTCGCGGGCGTGGGAGCCGTACCAGTCCAGGACGGTGCGGTGCAGGTCCGCCAGGTCGCCGGGGGGCAGGGGCGCGGCGGCGAGGGGTTCGGGTGCGGGAGCGGTCGTGCGGGGCACCGCCGGATCCTGCGGGGTCCTCGGGGAAGTCGCAACTCCCTCGACCGGCGCAGGAGGTCCGGTGGGTGCGCTCGGTGATGGGTCGAAGACGGACGGTCGCCAAGGAGGTGGGGGAGCGGGCCGCACCGCCCACCGGGCGGCGCGCCTGCGCGCGAGGTGCCCGCCCGCCGCCTACCTTCGCTGCGGTGAGCAGCGTGCTGCACCCCGTCGGCCCCGAGCGCCGGGCCACCTACTGGCGACGTCGCCTGGTGGCCGTCCTCCTCCTCGTCCTGCTCGGCGTGGCCGCGGCCCTGGGCGTGCGGGCGCTGCTGCCGGAGGCGTCCTCGCAGCAGGCCGTCGCCCGGCTCGACCCCGACCGGGTCTCACCCACCCTCGGCGCGGGGACGCCCTCCGCCGAGGCCGCCGCCGCGACGGCTTCGCCGTCCGCCACGGCCCCCACCAGCAGCGCGCCGGAGCGCGTCGAGCCGTGCACCCGCGACGCCCTGGAGGTCGCCCTGACCTCCGAGGCCACCGCCTACGGCCCCGGCGTCACGCCCCGGTTCGTGCTGACGGTGCGCAACGCGTCCGAGACGACGTGCAGCGCCGAGATCGGCAGCGGGATGCGCTCCTTCGCCGTGCTGGACGCCTCCGGGGAGCAGGTGTGGTCCAGCGCCGACTGCCAGAGCTCCACGTCCTCGCAGGACTACGAGCTGGAGCCGGGGGACTCGCGCTCCATGCGCACCACCTGGTCGCGCCAGCGCTCCGCCGCCGGGTGCCCGGACGGCCAGCCGGTCGCCGAGGCCGGCACCTACACCGTCCAGGGCAGCTGGAACGACGTGGCCGCCGAGCCCTTGACCGTCACCCTGACCGGCTGAGCCGCGCGCTGCTCGGCCGGAGCGCTCCGGTCAGACGTAGCGCTCCAGGATGCTGGACTCCGCCAGCCGCGACAGCCCCTCGCGCACCGCGCGGGCCCGCTGCTCGCCCACCCCGTCGACGGTCATGAGGTCGTCGATGCCGGCGGCCAGCAGCTTCTGCAGGTCCCCGAACTGGTCCACCAGGCGCTCCACGATCGCACCGGGCAGGCGCGGGACGCGGTTGAGCAGCCGGAAGCCGCGCGGGCTGACCGCCGAGTCCAGGGAGTCGCCCCCCACGGAGAACCCCAGGGTGCGGGCCACCTGGCTGAGGTCCACCAGTTCCGTGGAGTGCAGCTGCGCCAGGGACTCCAGGACCTCCTCCAGCGGACCCTCGTGGCGGCCGGACTCCAGGTAGTCGCGCACCACCAGCTCGCGGTCCGGGCCGACGCCGCCGATGAGCTCGTCCAGCTGCAGCGACAGCAGGCGCCCGTCGACGCCGAGCTCGACGACGTACCCGGCGATCTCGTCGGCGATGCGGCGCACCATCTCGATGCGCTGCACCACGGAGCAGACGTCCCGGACGGTCACCAGGTCCTCGATCTCCAGCGCGGAGAGCGTGCCCGTGACCTCGTCCAGGCGGGCGCGGTAGCGCTCCAGCGTCTGCAGCGCCTGGTTCGCGCGGCCCAGGATCGCGTCGGAGCCCTCCAGCACGTAGCGCCGCCCGCCCACGTACACCGCCACGATCCGCATCGACTGCGAGACCGAGATGACCGGGTACCCCGTCTGCTTCGCGACCCGCTCGGCCGTGCGGTGCCGGGTGCCCGACTCGCTGGTCTCGATGGAGGAGTCCGGCACCAGCTGCACCGCTGCGCGCAGGATGCGGGTGACGTCGCGGTCGCAGACGATCGCGCCGTCCATCTTGGCCAGCTCGCGCAGGCGGGTCGCGGAGAACTCCACGTCCAGGGCGAAACCGCCGGTGCTCAGCGCGTCGACCACGCGGTCGAAACCGACCACGATCAGCGCGCCGGTGCGCCCCCGCAGGATGCGTTCCAGACCGTCGCGCAGTTCCGTCCCGGGCGCGACGGCTGCCAGTGTCGCGCGCAGGACATCCTCAGGACTGCGTTCTGCGGTCGCCACCGGCCCTCCTCCGAACGTCTGGTGCCGGAGTCTAGCGGCGGCCGCACCGCGCGGCGCGGGTCACCCGCGCGCACCGCGCTCGGGGGCGTCCTCGCGCTCGCCGAGGCGGGCGTGGGCCACGGCGTCGGCGAGGGTCGCCGCCTCCAGCACCGCCACCCCCGCGGGCGCCTTGCCCTCCGGCACCGACCCGGTGGGCACGATGGCGGTGGTGAACCCCAGGCGCGCCGCCTCGGCGAGCCGGCGCGGCACGCCCGTCACCCGCCGGACCTCACCGGCCAGGCCCACCTCGCCGAACGCGACGAGCCCGGCGGCCAGCGGGCGGTCCACCGCCGCGCTGGTCACCGCCAGGGCCGCGGCCAGGTCCACCGAGGGCTCGGTGAGCTTCACCCCGCCCACCGTGGCGACGTAGGTGTCGCGGTTGCCCAGCGCCACGCCCAGGCGGCGCTGCAGCACCGCCAGCAGCATCGCGATGCGGCTGGACTCCAGGCCGCCGGTGACGCGGCGGGCGTTGCCCGCCGAGGTGTCCGTGGCCACCAGCGCCTGCAGCTCCGCCAGCAGCGGACGGCGCCCCTCCAGGGTGACCGTGATGCACGTGCCCGCCACCGGCTGCGGGGTGCTGGAGACGAACAGCCCGCTGGGGTCGGGCAGGCCGACGATGCCGTCCTCGCCCAGGTCGAAGCAGCCGACCTCGTCGGTGGGGCCGTAGCGGTTCTTCACCGCGCGCAGCAGCCGCAACCGGGAGTGCCGCTCGCCCTCGAACTGGCACACCACGTCCACGAGGTGCTCCAGCGTGCGCGGGCCGGCGATGGAGCCGTCCTTGGTGACGTGGCCCACCAGCAGGGTGGCCAGGCCGCGCCGCTTGGCCACGGCGATGAGGGCACCGGCGACCTCGCGCACCTGGGAGACGCCGCCCGCGGCGCCCTCGACCTGCCCCGAGGCGACGGTCTGCACGGAGTCCACCACCAGCAGGCCCGGCTCGGACTGCTCCACGTGGCCCAGGACCGTGGCCAGGTCCGTCTCGGAGGCCAGCAGCAGCTTCGGGTGCAGCGCACCGATGCGCTCCGCGCGCAGGCGCACCTGCGCGGCGGACTCCTCGGCCGTCACGTACAGCACGGTGCGCCCGCCGGCGGCCACCCGCGCCGCCGCGTCCAGCAGCAGGGTGGACTTGCCCACGCCCGGCTCGCCCGCCATGAGCACCACCGCGCCGGGCACCAGGCCGCCGCCCAGGACGCGGTCCAGCTCGTCCACGCCCGTGGGCGCCGCCCGGGCGGCCTCCACGTCGACCTCGGCGATGGGGCGGGCCGGCTCGCGCACCTGCGCCGGCACCGTGGTGCGCACCACGGGGGCGCCCGCCTCCTCCACCGACCCCCACGCCTGGCACTCGCCGCAGCGGCCCACCCACTTCGCGGTGGTCCACCCGCACTCGGAGCAGCGGTAGCCGGGCTTGGCGGGGCGGGCGGGGCTCTTGGTCGGCACGGTCAGCACCGTAGGCGCCGCCTCCGACACCGCCGGCGCCGCCGGTGGCGCAGCCGGTGCCGTGCCGGGCCCGGACGCGCAGGGACCCGCCGCCCCCGAGGGGGACGGCGGGTCCCGTGGCGCCCGCGGTGGATCAGGTCCCGTAGATCAGCTTCATCGTCGTCATCAGCACGCCCAGCGTGACGAGCACGAAGGTCGGCACGAAGGCGAGGATGGCCGCGCCGATGCTCCCGGTCCTGCGGTAGAGCAGGTACGCGGAGAACACCATGATCAGGCAGCCGAGCACGGTGAAGGCCATGCCGAGGGCCACCCGGGCGCCGGAGGCGGCCTCGTACGGGTCGTAGCCCAGCAGCGCCAGCGGCACCAGCGCCCCCACCGCCAGGCCGACCAGCCAGACCACCAGCGCGACCACGGTGCCGGAGTCGGGCTTGGACCAGCGGATGGGGGCGACGGCCCGCTGCTGGTCGTGGCGCACCGGCGGGGCGGAGTGCGTGCTCATGGGCACATCATCCACGCACCGGGCCCCGCGTGGCGACCCAGGTGGCGCTCCGGGTGGGGCCCGGCGCCCGCGGCGGCGCCCCCGGGCCGGGCGACGGGGTGCGCCGGTCGGGTGACGGGGGCTGGGGCGCGTCGCCGCGCGCGCCGATGCCGCGGTGGTGGGGACGAGCGGCGCACCGGTGGTGAGCGGGGGAGGCGGGGCCCTGCGGGGGCTGCGCAGGTTCCCCGCCGAGGAGGAGCGCGCCTTCCAGGCCGAGCGCAACGCGGCCAGGTCCCGGGCGTTCGTCGTCACCGCCCTGGCCGGGCTGGCGCTGTTCGACCTGTACGTGCTCGTCGACGTCCTCGTCTTCCCCCGGGTGGCGGCGCTGTCCGCCGCGGTGCGCTGGGCGGTGGTGACCCCGCTGGTGCTGCTGGGCCTGCTGCTGCGCCGCCGGCGCCTGGCCCGTCGTCCGTCCTCGCGCGTGGACGGCCCCCTCGTCGCGGTCAGCCTGCTCCTGCAGGTGGGCGCCCTGGCGGTCGTCGCCCGCGCCGCGACCGAGGAGGTCGGCGACGCCTACTTCCTCGGCGCGCAGGTCCTCGTGCTCTTCAGCGTCGTGCTGCTGCGCGGCGACGCGCGCCACTGCGCGCTCCTCACGGCGACCGCGCTGGGCGCCTTCGGCGCGGCGCAGGCGCTGGAGCCCGGCACCGACCCCGCGCTGGTCGTCGCCACCCTGCTGTCGGTGGCCGTCAGCGGCGGGTTCGGCGTGTCGATGGCCGCCGGCCTCGAGGCCGGTGAGCGCGCCGCGTTCCTGGCCCGCCGGCGCGAGGCGCAGCTGGTGGCCGAGCAGGCGCGGCTCATCGAGGCCCTGGCCGCCGCGAACGCCGGGCTGGCCGAGGCGGCCCGGCGGGACGCGCTGACCGGTGCGCTCAACCGCCGGGGTCTGGAGGAGCAGCTGCGGGCCCTGCCCGACGGTGCGGCCTGCGCGGTGATGCTGGACGTGGACCACTTCAAGGCCTACAACGACGCGCTGGGCCACCAGGGCGGCGACGAGTGCCTGCGCCGGGTCGCAGCGGCGCTGCAGGCGCAGCTGCGCCCGGGCGACGTCCTGGCCCGCTTCGGCGGGGAGGAGTTCACCGTGCTGCCGGCCGGGGGGACGGACGCCGCGGCACTGGCCGGGCGGCTGCGCGCAGCGGTGCAGCAGCTGGCCCTGCCGCACCCGGGGGGTGCCGGTGCGGTGACCGTCAGCGCGGGGGTCGCCTGCGGGGGCCCGGTGGCGACGCTGCTGGGCCGGGCCGACGAGGCGCTGTACGCGGCGAAGGCGGCCGGGCGCAACGCGGTGCGCTGCGCCCCCGCGGGCTGAGGGCCCGCGCACCGCTCAGAACCGGCGCCAGCGCAGCACCACGGCGTAGTCGACGACCGTGCCGGTGTGCCCGGCGAGGAACCGCTCGGCGTGCGCGGGCGCGAACTCGATGCGCACCACCGCCTCCAGGTCCTCGCGGCGCTCGAACTCCCAGGCCACCTCCAGCTGCTCGCACGACCAGCCGCGGCGCGCGAAGAAGCGGTCCACCGCGGCCTGGTCGTACCCGGGCAGCGCGGTGGAGAACCAGCGCCCGAACGTGGAGCGGGTGGCGTCGTTGTCCACGACGAACGCGGCCCCGCCCGGGCGCACCACCCGTTCCAGCTCGGCCAGGCCCGGCTCGCACCCGGGGCCGAAGAAGTACGCCCACCGCGCGTGCGCCACGTCCACGCTCGCGGCGGGCAGCGGCAGCGCCCCCGCGGCGCCGTGCAGGACCCGCACCCCCGCCAGTCCCCGCACGCGCTCGACGGCGCGCCGCAGCAGCGGCGGGTGCGGCTCCACGCCGGTCACCGTGCGGGCGGTGGCGGCGAAGCGGGGCAGGTGGAAACCCGTGCCGCACCCGACGTCCAGCACGTCGGCGCCGGCCCAGTCGCGCACCGAGCGCGCCGCGGACTCGATCAGCCCGCCGCGGTCGACCGCGAGGTTCTCCAGCTCGTAGACGTCCGGGGATCCCCACACGTTCGGGCTCGGGACCACCCCGGGCAGGTCCGCCGGGCTCACCGGGCGGTGCGCGAGCGGTCCGCCGGGTGCACCGTCAGCGGCAGCAGCCGCCGGTGCGCGCCGCCGCGGGCGCGCCCCACCAGCGCCTCGCAGTGGCGGGCCAGCTCCTCGTAGGCGCCGTCGCCGACGAGCTCGCGCAGCTCCGCCTCGGCGCTGCGGAACAGCGGCCGGGTGCCGACGTGCGCGGCGGGGTTGGAGGTGCAGTACCAGTCCAGGTCGTGCCCGCCCTCGCCCCAGCCGCGGCGGTCGTACTCGGCGATCGTCACCTCCAGGTACTCGGTGCCGTCGCCGCGCGCCACCGTGCGGTAGGAGCGCTTCAGCGGCAGCTGCCAGCACACGTCCGGCTTCAGCGTCAGCGGCTCCACGCCCTCGGTCAGGGCCAGCAGGTGCAGCGCGCACCCCGCCCCGGCGGCGAAGCCGGAGCGGTTGGCGAACACGCACCCGCCGTCGACGACGCGGGTCTTGCGCTCGCCGTCCTCCACCTCCGTCCAGCCGTGCGCGCGGCCCTCGTCGTGGTACTGCCACGTCGCCGGCGTCAGGCGCGCCACGGCGGCGGCGACCCGCTGCTCGTCGGCGGGCTCGGTGAAGTGCGCGCCCAGCGCGCAGCAGCCCACGTCGGGGGCGTCGGCGTGGATGCCGGGGCAGCCGGCGCCGAAGATGCACGTGTAGTCCGACGTCAGCCACGTCAGGTCGCAGCGGTAGACGGTGCCCGGGGCGGCGTGCGGGTCGTCGGCGGCGTCGGCCGGCTCGGGGAACTCGACCCACAGCCGGGGGCCGTCCAGCGGGACCTCGGCCGCCGGTTCGGGCAGGGGGGCGACGGGCACCGCACGAGGGTACGCGCGCTGCGGTGGCCGCCCCGCCGGACGCGTGCGGCGGTGCCCCGGCGGTCCCCTAGGGTTCGGCCCATGCGCTTGGGCGTCCTCGACGTGGGTTCCAACACCGTCCACCTCCTCGTGGTGGACGCCCACCCGGGCGCGCACCCGCTGGCGGCGGACTCCACCCGCCGGCTGCTGCGCCTGGCCGAGCACCTGGACGGCTCCGGCGCGGTCAACGCCAAGGGGATCGCCGGGCTCACCGCCGCCGTCGAGGAGGCCGCCCGCGCCGCCGAGGACGCCGGTGTGGAGGAGCTGCTGGCGTTCGCCACCTCCGCCGTGCGCGACGCCACCAACGGCGAGGAGGTGCTCGCCCACGTCGCCGAGCGCACCGGGGTGCGCCTGGAGGTGCTGCCCGGCACCGCCGAGGCGGACCTGACGTTCCTGGCGGTGCGCCGCTGGTACGGCTGGTCGGCCGGTCGGCTGCTCGTGCTGGACATCGGCGGCGGGTCCCTGGAGGTCGCCGCCGGCCTGGACGAGGCGCCCGACGTGTCGTTCTCGCTGCCCCTGGGCGCCGGCCGGCTCACCCGCGACCGGCTGCCGGGCGACCCGCCCGACAAGGAGGCGGTGCGCGAGGTGCGCCGCCACGTGCGCCGGCAGATCGCCGCCCGGGTGCGCGACGTCACCCGCGCCGGCGCCCCCGACGCCGTGGTCGTCACCAGCAAGACCTTCCGCAGCCTGGCGCGGCTGTGCGGGGCGGCGCCCAGCGCCGAGGGGCCCCGGGTGCGGCGGGTGCTGCGCCGCGAGGACCTCAGCGCGAAGGTCCCGGAACTGGCCCGCATGACGTGCGCGCAGCGCGCCCAGCTGCCCGGCGTGGCCGTGGAGCGCGCCCACCAGCTGCTGGCCGGTGCGATCGTCGCCGAGGCCGTCTTCGAGCTGCTCGGCGTGGAGGAGGCCCTGGTGGGCCCGTGGGCGCTGCGCGAGGGGATCATCCTGCGGCGCCTGGACGCGATCGGTGCCGAGGGCGGTGCGGCGGCACGGCTCGTGGAGGGCGCCGCGGCACCGGGAGCGCGCGCGGGCGCGGTCGCGCTCTAGGTTGGACCGCATGGACCTCCAGCACGGCGGGCCGATCCCCGTGGGGCTGTCGACCTCCTGCTCCTACCCGGAGTCGACGACCGCGGCCTTCGAGATCGCCGCCCGCCTCGGCTACGACGGCGTCGAGGTCATGGTGTGGACCGACCCCGTCAGCCAGGACGCCGCCGCCCTGCAGCGCCTCGTGGAGCACTACGGCGTTCCCGTGGTCTCCATCCACGCCCCCACGCTGCTGCTGACGCAGCGCATCTGGGGCCGCGGCGACCCGTGGGGCAAGGTCGAGAAGTCCTGCGAGCTGGCCGCCACCCTGGGCGCCTCCACGGTCGTGGTCCACCCGCCGTTCCGCTGGCAGCGCGAGTACGCCACCGGGTTCGTCGACGGGATCCGCGCGCTGGAGGAGAGCTCCGGCACCACCCTGGCGGTGGAGAACATGTTCCCGTGGCGCGCCCGCGGCCGCGAGGTCGTCGCCTACGCCCCCGGCTGGGACCCCACCGACGTCGACTACCGCCACCTCACGCTCGACCTCTCCCACGCGGCGACCTCCGGCAAGGACTCCCTGGAGCTGACCAGGGCGTTCGGCGACCGCCTGGCCCACGTCCACCTGTGCGACGGCTCCGGGTCCCTCAAGGACGAGCACCTCGTGCCCGGCGACGGCACCCAGCCGTGCGCCGAGGTCCTGCAGCACCTGGCGGCGACCGGCTTCACCGGCGGGGTCGTGGCCGAGGTGAACACCCGGCGCGCGCGCGGGCGCGCCGCCCGCGAGCGCGAGCTGGCCCGCACCCTGGAGTTCGCCCGCCGCCACCTGGCGCCGGCCGCGGTGGGGGAGGGCACGGCGTGAGCGCGCCGGACGCGGCGCCCGCGCCCCGCTCGCACGGCCGCCTGGCCCTGGTGGGCGCGGGCGTGATGGGCCAGGCGCTGCTGGGCGGGCTGCTGCGCGCCGGCCGCAGCCCCGGCGACGTCCTGGTCGTGGACCGCCGCGCCGGGCGCGGCGCGGAGCTGCACGAGCGCTTCGGGGTGCGGGTGGTGGCCGAGCCGTCCGGCGTGCGCGACGCCGCCACCGTCCTGCTGGCCGTCAAGCCCCAGGACCTCGACGCCCTGCTGGACTCCCTGGCCCCGCACGTGGCGCCGGGTGCGCTCGTCGTCTCGCTGGCCGCGGGGGTCACGACCGCCGCGATCGAGGCGCGGCTGCCCGCCGGCACGGCCGTGGTGCGGGCCATGCCGAACACCCCCTCCCTGGTCGACGAGGGCATGGCCGCGCTCGCCGGGGGCGGCGCCTGCACCGACGCCGACCTCGCCGAGGCGGAGGACCTGCTGCGCTCGTGCGGTCGCACGGTGGTGCTGCCGGAGAAGCACCTCGACGCGGTGACGGCCCTGTCGGGTTCCGGGCCGGCGTACGTCTTCTACGTCGTGGAGGCCATGGTCGAGGCCGGGGTGCTGCTGGGCCTGCCGCGCGCGGCGGCCACCGAGCTGGTCGTGCAGACGGTCGTGGGGGCCGGGGCCATGCTGCGCGGGACCGGCCAGCACCCCACGGTGCTGCGCGAGCAGGTGACGTCCCCGGCCGGCACGACGGCCGCGGCGCTGCGCCGGCTGGACGAGGAGGGCGTGCGCGCGGCGCTGGTCTCGGCCGTCGAGGCCGCCTGGGCGCGCTCGCGGCAGCTGTCGGGGAGCTGAGCGGGTGGCTAGGGTGCCCGCGTGCTCCCCGCCAGCTCAGCGCCGCGCACCGCGCCGGTGGTCCCGGAGGTGACCGGGGCCCCCGACGTCGTGCAGGTCGTCTGGGACCCCGTCTTCAACCGCTACGACTTCGGCCGCTGGCACCCGATGGCGCCGATCCGGCTGGACCTGACGGCCCGGCTGTGCGAGTCGCTGGGGCTGTTCTCGGTCCCGGGCCTGCGGGTGGTCTCGGCGCAGCCGGCAGGCGACGACCTGCTGCGCACGGTGCACGAGGCGGAGTACGTGGCCGCGGTGCAGGCGGCCTCGGCGGACCCGGGCAGCGCCCAGGAGGTCTTCGGCCTGGGCACGGAGGACGACCCGGCGTTCCCGGGGATGCACGAGGCGGCGGCGCGCATCGTGGGCGGTTCCGTGGAGCTGGGGCGGGCCCTGCTGGCGGGCCGGGCGCAGCACGGGGTGAACTTCTGCGGCGGCATGCACCACGCCAAGCCGGGGTGCGCGAGCGGGTTCTGCGTCTACAACGACGCGGCGGCGGCGATCCGCGCGATGCTCGACGAGGGTGCCGAGCGGGTGGTCTACGTGGACCTGGACTGCCACCACGGCGACGGCACGGAGGCGGTGTTCTGGGACGAGCCGCGGGTGCTGACGATCAGCGTGCACGAGTCGGGCACGACCCTCTTCCCGGGCACGGGGTTCGCCGACGAGCTGGGCGGGCCGGGTGCGCTGGGGAGCGCGGTGAACCTGGCGCTGCCGGCGGGCACGCGCGACGCGGGGTGGTTGCGGGCGGTGCACTCGGTGGTGCCGCAGCTGGTGACGGCGTTCGCGCCGGACGTCCTGGTGACGCAGCACGGCTGCGACACGCACGCCCTGGACCCGCTGGGTCACCTGGTGGTGTCGCTGGACGCGCAGCGGGTGGCGGCGGCGTCGATGCACGCGCTGGCGCACGCGGCGGCGGGGGGGCGCTGGCTGGCGCTGGGCGGCGGCGGGTACGAGGTGGTGGACGTGGTGCCGCGCACCTGGGCGCACCTGGTGGCGGAGGCGGCGCACCGGCCGCTGGACCCCGCCACGCCGCTGCCGAGGGCGTGGCGCGAGCACGTGGAGGAGACGGTCGGCCGCGAGGCGCCGCGGCTGATGACGGACGGTGAGGACGGCGCGTTCACGGGCTGGTCTTCGGGCTACGACCCGGGCGACGCCGTGGACCGGGCGGTCCTGGCGACGCGGCGCGCGGCCTTCCCCCTGCACGGTCTGGATCCGGAGTTCGACTGAGCGTAGCCGCGTATCACTGAGCGCTCAGGTCACTCTAGGTGACTCTTTGGACACGCATCCCTTCCACGGGCGTCACACCTACCCCTACAGTGGTGAGCGGGACGCGCCCCCACTCCCCGTCCGGGAGGCCGGCGGGCCGCTGGCGCGAGGTGGAAGGTGCTGTGGGGGATGCCTGAGGACCGTCCGCTGTCCGAAGTCCGGTTCCTGACCGTGGCGGAGGTGGCGTCGATGATGCGCGTGTCGAAGATGACCGTCTACCGGCTCGTGCACAACGGCGACCTGCCCGCCGTGCGGGTGGGCCGCTCCTTCCGGGTGCCCGAGGACGCCGTGCACGAGTACCTGCGCCAGGCCTTCATCGACACCGCCTGAGCCGGTGGTCCCGGACCGGTGGGACCGCCCGGACCGTCCACCCGGGTGGGCGGCGGGGCGCGGGACCGCCGCGGGCCGGTACGATGGTGACGGATCGCCGCGTCAGCGGCTGGACGCGATCAGCACCCGTCGAAGTGAGCGAGGACCCCCGTGGGCTCTGTCATCAAGAAGCGCCGCAAGCGCATGGCGAAGAAGAAGCACCGCAAGCTGCTCCGCCGCACGCGCCACCAGCGTCGCAACAAGAAGTGAGCTGAGCGCAGCTCCGCCGACGGGCGGGTCCCCCCGGGGGCCCGCCCGTCGGCGTCCCGCCGCCGCTCACGCCGGGCGGCGCGCCACCCCCAGCAGCGCCAGCGCCGCGACCCCCACCGCACCCGCGGTGCCCGCGCGCACCGTCCAGCGCGCCGCGTGCCGCCACTGCCGGAACTCCCGCACCTCCCAGCCGCGGCGCGCCGCGTGCCGGCGCAGCGCCCGGTCCGGGTTCACCACCACCGGCCGCCCCACCATCGACAGCAGCGGCAGGTCGTTGGTGGAGTCCGAGTACGCCGCGCAGCGCGCCAGGTCCCAGCCCGCCGCCGCCGCCAGCGCCCGCACCGCCTCCGCCTTGGCGGGCCCGTGCAGCGGCTCGCCCACCAGCCGCCCGGTGTACGTGCCGCCCACGCTCTCCGCGACCGTGCCCAGCGCGCCCGTCAGCCCCAGCCGGCGCGCCACCACGTCCGCCAGCTCCACCGGCGCCGCGGTCACCAGCCACACCGGCGCCCCCTCGCGCAGGTGCCGGTCCGCCAGCAGCCGGACCCCCGGGCGCACCTTCGCGCCCATGTGCTCCTCGTAGACCTCCTCGCCGATGGCGCGGATCTCGTCGGTGGTGTGCCCGGCCACGAACGCCAGCGCCAGCTCCCGCACCTCCAGCAGGTGCCCGTGCACCTCCCCGCGCACCGCGAAGTGCAGCGCGCGGCGCGCGAAGCCCCGCAGCTCCCGGCGCGAGAAGAAGCCGCGCGCGTGCAGGCCGCGCGCGAAGTAGAACAGCGACGCGCCGCGCACGACGGTGTTGTCCAGGTCGAAGAAGGCGGCGACGCACGTCTCGGGCGTCGTCGCCCCGGCAGCTGCCACGTCCTCATCGTAGGCCGCGGCCCCGCGTGGCGAGGTGCCGCCGCGGGTCCCCGCGCCCGGGGGCAGGATGGGGACGTGGACGCAGGGGACGGGGCCCGGATCGTGCTGGTCTCGCGCGCGGGGTGCCACCTGTGCGACGAGGGGCGCGAGGTCGTGCGGCGCGTGGCCGAGGCCGCGGGGGAGCGGTGGGCGGAGGTCGACGTGGACGCCGACGCCGAGATGCTGCGCCGCTGGTCGGACCGGGTGCCGGTGGTGCTGGTCGACGGCACCGAGCGCGACTTCGGGCTGCTGGACGCCGGCCGGATCGAGGGGGCGCTGCGCGGGCGCCGGTGGTGGCGGCGGCGCTGAGCCGCGCGCCGGCCGGGAGGGTGCGCCGGCGCGGGCGGTGTGGTGAGGCAGACACCGCGCGACTTTGTGCGCGCGTTCACAAACGCCTACTCTGCTGGAGGCACCGCTGGGGCGGCGTCCCCGGCCCGACGGGCCGGTGAACGGGCCGGCGGTACGCCGGCGAGCACGTACGAGGGTGCCGGGTCTGACCGCAGTGGACGAGGACGACGTGAGCAGCGCGCACCGCGACGGCACGCACGCCGCCGAGGCTTCCCCCCCGCCACCCCGGTGGCGCGGCGGCGGTCCCCGAGGCGACGGTGGCCCGCCTGCCGCAGTACCTGCGTGCACTGACCGCGCTCGCCGAGGCGGGCTCGCGCACGGTGTCCTCCGAGGCCCTGGCCGAGGCCGCCGGGGTCGGCTCCGCCAAGCTCCGCAAGGACCTCTCCCACCTGGGCAGCTACGGCACCCGCGGCGTCGGCTACGACGTGGCCGAGCTGCACCGCCACATCGCCGACCGGCTCGGCCAGGCGGCCAGCTGGCGCGTCGTCATCGTGGGCGTGGGCAACCTCGGTCACGCCCTGGCCGGCTACAGCGGCTTCGCCTCGCGCGGGTTCACCGTCGTGGGCCTGTTCGACGACGACCCCGCGGTCGTCGGCCAGGTCGTCGGCGGCCTGCGCGTGCTCCCGCTCGACGACCTCGCGCAGGTCCTGGGCGAGCCGGCGTCGGCGATCGCCGTGCTGGCCGTGCCCGCCCGGCACGCGCAGGCGGTGTGCGACCGCCTGGTGGCCGCCGGTGCCCGCAGCATCCTGAACTTCGCCCCGACCGTGCTGCGCGTGCCCGACGGCGTGGACGTGCGCAAGGTCGACCTCGCCTCGGAGCTGCAGATCCTCGCCTTCCACGCCCAGCGGCGGGCCGCCGCCGGGCCCGCCCCCCACCCCGGCGCCGCGGACCCGCGCGGCGCCTCCGGCGCGAGCGCCGGCCCGTTGCTGCCGCACGCGCTGCGCCGCGTCGAGGAGGTCGTCTGAGTGACGCTCATGGTCGTGGGCCTGTCCCACCGCTCCGCCGCCCTCGAGGTGCTCGAACGGGCCTCGTTCGACGCCACCGCCGCCGCCGAGGCCGTGTCGGCGCTGACGGCCTCCCCGCACGTGGACGAGGCGTTCGTGCTGTCCACGTGCAACCGGGTGGAGGTCTACAGCGACGTCACCCGCTTCCACGGCGGGGTGGCGGCCGTCGGCGAGGTCCTCGCCCGGCGCATCGGCGTCCCCCTCGACGAGCTGGGCGACCAGCTCTACGTGCACTACGAGGACGCCGGTGTGGAGCACCTGTTCCGCGTGGCGTGCGGGCTGGACTCCATGGCGGTCGGCGAGGCGCAGATCCTCGGCCAGCTGCGCGCCGCGCTGCGCGACCTGCACGAGACCGACCGCGGCGGCGGCACCCTGGACCGACTGCTGCAGACGGCGCTGCGCGTGGGCAAGCGCGCCCACTCCGAGACGTCCCTGGACGCCGCCGGCGCCTCCCTGGTGGACGCCGCGCTGGTGCGCGCCCGCGACCTCGTGGGTCCGCTGGCCGGGCGGCGGGCGCTGGTCGTGGGGGCGGGGGCGATGAGCGCCCTGGTGGCGACCACGCTGGGCCGGGCGGGGCTGGACGTCGTCGTGGCCAACCGCACCGCCGAGCGCGCGCAGCGGCTGGCCGCCGCCGTCGGCGGGCGGGCCACCGGGCTGGAGTCGCTGCGCGCGGAGGTCGCCGCCGCGGACGTGGTGGTCAGCTGCACCGGTGCCGTCGGGCACGTGCTGGACGTGGCGGTCGTGGCCAGCGCGCTGCTGGACCGCCCGCAGCGCCCGATGCTGCTGGCCGACCTGGCCCTGCCGCGCGACATCGACCCCGACGTCGCCACCCTGCCCGGCGCGCACCTGGTGGACCTGGAGGTGCTGGGCGCGGACCTGGCCGGCAGCGCCGTCTCCGACGACCTGCGGGCGGTGCGCACCATCGTCGCCGAGGAGGTCGCGGCGTACGCGGCGTCGCTGCGCGCGGCGGACGTGGCGCCCACCGTGGTGGCGCTGCGGGCGCAGGCCCGGCACGTCGTGGACACCGAGATGCGCCGCCTGGCCGGGCGCGTGGACCTGGACGACGCGACCCGCGCCGAGGTGGACCGCGCGGTGCACCGCATCGTGGAGAAGCTGCTGCACACCCCCACGGTGCGGGTGAAGGAGCTCGCGGAGGCGCCGGGCGGCGTCGGGTACGCCGCGGCGCTGCGCGCCCTGTTCGACCTCGAGGTCGGCGGCGCTCCCGGCGTCGCGCCCCGCGTGGTGGACGGGCCGTTGTCGGGCAGCGTCGCCGAGGCCGTGGGGAGGGTGTCGTGACGCGCCGGCTGCGCCTGGGCACGCGTCGCAGCGCCCTGGCGACCACGCAGAGCGGCTGGGTGGCCGACGCGCTGCGCGCGCGCGGCGCGGACGTGGAGCTCGTGGAGATCACCACCCGCGGGGACACCGACCGCGCGCCGCTGGCCGTCATCGGCGGCACCGGGGTGTTCGTCTCGGCGCTGCGCGAGGCGCTGCTGGCCGGCGAGGTGGACCTGGCGGTCCACTCGCTGAAGGACCTGCCGACCGCCCCGGCCGAGGGGCTGGCGCTGGCCGCGGTGCCGGAGCGCGAGGACCCGCGCGACGCGCTCGTCGCCGCCGGCGGGCGCACCCTGGCGCAGCTGCCGCGGGGGGCGCGGGTGGGCACGGGCTCGCCGCGCCGGCGCGCGCTGCTGCTGGACGCCCGCCCGGACCTGCAGGTCCTGCCCGTGCGCGGCAACGTCGACACCCGCCTGCGGATGGTCTCCTCCGGCGAGCTGGACGCCGTGGTGCTGGCCGCCGCGGGCCTGGCCCGCCTGGGGCGCCTGGGGGAGGCCACCGAGCTGCTGCCGGCGCGGGCGTTCGTGCCCGCTCCCGGGCAGGGCGCCCTGGCGGTGGAGTGCCGCGCCGACGACGAGCCGGTCGTGGCGGCCGTCGGGGCGCTGGACTCGCCCGCCGACCGGCTGGCGGTGCTGGCCGAGCGGCAGCTGCTGGCCAGCCTGGAGGCGGGCTGCTCGGCCCCCGTGGGCGCGCACGCCCGCCTCGACGGCGGTGCCCTGCACCTGTCGCTGGCGGTGCAGGGCCCCGACGGGCTGGTGCGCCGCGACGTCACCGGTGTGGCCGGCGACCCCGCCGCCGCGCGCGCCCTGGGTGCGCGCACGGCGGCGGAGCTGCTGGCCGGCCCGCTGGCCGGCGCGGCCGGCGTCCTGGACCCCCTCGCGGTCCCCGCGACCCCCGCACGACCCGTCGCCGGCGGCGGCGGGCAGGAGCACACCCCGGACCGAGCCACGGCCGGTCCACGTCCCGACCCGGAGAGTGGCTCGTGAGCACGACGACGAACAGCCCGGTCCTCGAGACCGCCGAGACGGTGCCGGCCGGCACCGCCGTCGCCGGTCCGGAGGTCACCGTCCTGACCGAGCGGGCCCCGGCGCGCCCGCGCCGCGCCGCGGCGTCCCCCGCCGGTGCCACCGGGAGGTCCGCCTCCTCGGGCACCTCCCGCGAGCTGGGCCACGTCTCCTTCGTGGGCGCCGGCCCGGGCGACCCGGGCCTGCTGACGCTGCGCGCGGTGGAGCTGCTGTCCGCCGCGGACGTCGTGGTGCTGGACGCCGGCAGCCGCGAGGACGTCGTGGCCCGGCACGCCCGCGACGGCGTGCAGGTCGTCGACGCCGCGTTCGGCGAGGACGGCGCGCCGACCACCCGCGCCGCCCGCGCCAAGGCCGTGGTGAAGGCCGCGCGCACCGGGGGCCGGGTGGTGCGCCTCATGGACGGCGACCCGTCCACCTTCAGCGGCCTCGTCGAGGAGATCGCCGCCTGCCGCAAGGCCGGCGTCGGCTTCGACGTGGTGCCCGGCGTGTCCGCGGTCAGCGCGGTGCCGGCGTACGCGGGGGTGCCGATGACCGCCCCGGGCACCACGAGCGTGAACGTGGTGCACCCGGCGGGGCGCAGCGTGGACTGGTCCCGGCACGCGGGCACCGACTCCACCGTCGTGGTGCTGGGCACCGGCGACGACATCGCCGCGGCGGCGGTGGGCCTGCTGGCGGCGGGCCGCGCGCCGTCCACGCCGGTGGCGCTGACCTCCCACGGCACCACGACGACGCAGTCCACGACCACGACCACCCTGGGCGAGCTGGAGCCGATCGCCGCAGCCATCGACGGCTCGCCCACCACGGCCGTCGTGGGCGACGTGGTGAGCCTGCGCGAGCAGGCGTCCTGGTACGAGACGAAGCCGCTGTTCGGCTGGCGGGTGCTGGTGCCGCGCACCAAGGAGCAGGCCGGGAGCGTCACGGCGCTGCTGGCCGAGCACGGCGCCACCGCCGACGTCGTCCCGACGATCTCGGTGGAGCCGCCGCGCACGCCGCAGCAGATGGAGAAGGCCGTCAAGGGCCTGGTGACCGGCCGCTACGAGTGGATCGGCTTCACCTCCGTCAACGCGGTCAAGGCGGTGCGCGAGAAGTTCACCGAGTACGGCCTGGACGCGCGCGCGTTCAGCGGCCTGAAGGTCGCCGCGGTGGGCGGGGTGACGGCGGACGCGCTGCGCGAGTGGGGCATCGAGCCGGACCTGCTGCCCGAGGGCGAGCAGTCCGCCACCGGCCTGCTGGCGTCGTGGCCGCCGTACGACGAGGTGCTCGACCCCATCGACCGGGTGTTCCTGCCGCGCGCGGACATCGCCACCGACACCCTGGTGGCGGGTCTGCAGGAGAACGGCTGGGAGGTCGACGACGTCACCGCGTACCGCACGGTGCGCGCCGCCCCGCCGGCCGCGCCGGTGCGCGAGGCCATCAAGACGGGCGCGTTCGACGCGGTGGTGTTCACCTCCAGCTCCACGGTGCGCAACCTCGTGGGGATCGCGGGCAAGCCGCACCCCTCCACGGTGGTGGCGTGCATCGGCCCGGCGACGGCGAAGACCGCCGAGGAGCACGGGCTGCGCGTGGACGTGCTGGCCGCCGAGCCCAGCGCCGCGGCGCTCGTGCAGGCCCTGGCCGCGTACGGGGAGGGCCTGCGCGCGGCGGCCGACGAGGCCGGCGAGCCGGTGCTGCGCCCCAGCCAGCGCAAGTCCTCCGCGCGCCGGCGCACCCGGTGAGCGCCCTGGAGCCGTCCCGCCGGAAGGTGCCGGCGCTGCCGGTGCGCCCGCGGCGGCTGCGCGCCACCCCCGGGGTGCGCCGGCTGGTGACGGACGTGCACCTGCACCCCTCCGACCTGGTGCTGCCGGTGTTCGTGCGCGAGGGGCTCGACGAGCCGCAGCCGATCCGCACCCTGCCGGGCGTGGTGCAGCACACCCGCGCCTCCCTGGTGGCCACGGCCCGCGAGGCCCTGGCCGCCGGGCTGGGCGGGATCATGCTGTTCGGCGTGCCGGAGGTCCGCGACGCGGTGGGCTCGGGGGCCGACGACCCCGACGGCATCCTCAACGTCGCCCTGGCGGACGTGCGCGAGGTGGTCGGTGACGAGCTCGTCGTCATGGCCGACCTGTGCCTGGACGAGTTCACCGACCACGGCCACTGCGGCGTGCTGGACGCGCGCGGCCGGGTGGACAACGACGCGACCCTGGACCGCTACGCGTCGATGGCGCTGGCCCAGGCCGCGGCCGGCGCCCACCTGCTGGGCCCCAGCGGCATGATGGACGGCCAGATCGGGCACCTGCGCGCGGTCCTGGACGACGCCGGCCGCGAGGACGTGGCGATGCTGGCGTACGCGGTGAAGTACGCCAGCGCGTTCTACGGCCCGTTCCGCGAGGCCGTGGACTCGCAGCTGACGGGGGACCGGCGCACCTACCAGCAGGACCCGGCCGCGAACGTCGCCGAGGCGCTGCGCGAGCTGCGCCTGGACCTCGACGAGGGCGCGGACCTGGTGATGGTCAAGCCCGGCCTGCCGTACCTGGACGTGCTGCGCGCGGTCGCCGACGTCGCGGACGTGCCGGTGGCCAGCTACCAGGTGTCCGGCGAGTACGCGATGGTCGAGTTCGCCGCGCAGGCCGGGGCGATCGACCGCGACCGGGTGGCGATGGAGTCGCTGCTGGCGCTGCGCCGCGGCGGTGCGCAGGTCGTGTTGACGTACTGGGCGCTGGAGGCCGCGCAGCGCTGGCTGGGCTGAGCCCCACCGCAGCTCCGACGACGCCGCGCACCCCCGTGGGGGTGCGCGGCGTCGTCGTCCCCGGGGACCGCTCTTGGCACTCGGCACCCCGGAGTGCTAAGAGAAGGGAGAGCGCGGTGCACCGCCCCCGGTGGGGGCGCGCACCGTCGCGCACCCTCCCCGCCGCGCGGCGTGGCGCGGCAGCCCCGAGCTGCGGCCCCGCCCCCGCGGTGCCGTCAGCGGTCCACCCGGGCAGCCGCGTGCTGCCCCGAGCCCGTCGCCGGAGGAGAACGTGACGGTCCCCGAGACCCCGACGATCCCGCGTCCCGCCCGCCCGCCCCGCGACGCCCTGCGCATCGCGGTCGTCGCCCCGCCCTGGTTCGAGCTGCCGCCGCGGGGGTACGGCGGCATCGAGTCCGTCGTCGCCGACCTCGTCGACTCCCTGGCCGAACGCGGTCACGAGGTGACGCTCGTCGGCGCCGGCCGCCACCGCACCCGTGCCGCCCGGTTCGTGCAGGTGTTCGACGAACCCCCGTCCGAGCGCCTCGGCACCCCGGCGCCGGAGGTGATCCACGCCGCCGCCGCCGGTGCCGCCCTCGCCGACCTCGACGTGGACGTCGTGCACGACCACAGCCTCGCCGGGCCGCTGCTGGCCCGCGGCCGCCGCGTGCCCACCGTCGTGACGATGCACGGGCCCGTCGACGGCGAGCAGGGCGAGTACTTCACCCGCCTGGGCGACAGCGTCGACGTCGTCGCCATCTCCGACGCCCAGCGCCGCCTGAACCCGGGCATCAACTGGGTGGGGCGCGTGCACAACGCGATCGACGTCTCCAGCTTCCCGTTCCGCGAGCGCAAGGACGACCACGTCCTGTGGCTGGGCCGGTTCAGCCCCGACAAGGGACCGCACCTGGCGATCGACGCGGCGCGCGCCGCGGGTCTGCGGATCGTGCTGGCCGGCAAGCGCAGCGAACCCGGCGAGAAGGAGTTCTTCGAGCGGGAGGTCCGTCCCCGGCTGGGCCGCGACGCCGAGTACGTCGGTGAGGCCGACGCGGCGTTGAAGCGGGAACTCCTCGCCGGTGCTCGCGCGCTGGCGTTCCCCATCCAGTGGGAGGAACCCTTCGGGATGGTGATGATCGAGGCGATGGCCTGCGGCACACCGGTGGTGGCGCTGCCGCGCGGGAGCGTCCCGGAGGTCGTCGACCACGGCCGCAGCGGGCTCGTGGTGCACGACCTCGCGGACTTCCCCGCCGCCCTGTCGCTGGCCGCGGAACTGGACCCGGCCGTCTGCCGCCGGCACGCCGAGCAGAACTTCGACCTGCCGGTGATGGCCGCCGGGTACGAGCGCCTGTTCCGCACCATCGTGGAGGGCGAGCGCAGCGTGCGGGCCATCACGTCCCCGCGCTCGCCGCTGCGGCGGCTGCGGCAGCGGGGGGTGCCGGCGTGAGCGAGCCCCTGGGCACCCCGCAGGAACTGCCTCCCGCAGGTCCCGGGGGCGACGTCACCCTCGTCGAGGGCGCGTCGTTCTGCGTCAGCGACGGCGCCGGGGACATCCGGCCGGACCGCCCGCACGGGGTGTTCTTCCAGGACACCCGCGTCGTGTCCGGGTGGCAGCTGCTGCTGGACGACGAGCCGCTGCAGCCGCTGGGCGTCTCGCTGCCCGAGCCGTTCTCCGCGGTGTTCACCACGCGCGCCGCGCCACGGCCGGGCCAGGCGGACGCCACGCTGGTGGTGCAGCGGCGCCGGATGGCGGCCGACGGGCTGCGCGAGGACGTCGTCGTGCGCAACCACGGCACCGAACCGGCCGGCATCACGCTGCACCTGTCCGTCGAGGCCGACTTCGCGGACCTGTTCGACGTCAAGGAGGGCAGGGTCGCCCGCCGGGCCCCCGTGCAGCGCAGCGGGCAGGGCGAGGACCTCGTGCTGAGCGTCGCGCGCGGCAGTCGCCGCCGCGGCGTGCGCGTCCACGGGCAGGGCGCCACGGCCACGCCCGGTGCGCTCGTGTGGCGGGTGGTCGTCCCCGCGCACGGGGAGTGGTCCACCACGGTGCAGGTGCTGCCCTCCACCGAGGAGGGGGAGGTGGGCACGTCGTTCCCCCTGGACCGCCCGGTGGAGTCCGCGGCCCCCGTGCGCCGCATGCGCGACCGGCGTCGCGCCAGCCCGGACGTGGAGTGCGACGACCCGGTGCTGGCGCAGGCGCTGCACCGCAGCGTCCTGGACCTGGGCGCGCTGCGCATCACCGACCCGCGCCGGCCGGGGGCCGACGTCGTGGCCGCCGGGGCGCCGTGGTTCATGGCGCTGTTCGGCCGCGACTCGCTGCTGACGAGCTGGCTGGCGCTGCCGTTCGACCCCGGCCTGGCGCTGGGCACCCTTCAGACCCTGGCCGACCACCAGGGCCGGCGCGTGGACCCGATGAGCGAGGCGGAACCCGGGCGGATCCTGCACGAGGTGCGGCTCGGCGTCGACGCCGACCGGGCGCTGGGCGGCAGCAGCGTGTACTACGGCAGCGTCGACGCCACCCCGCTGTTCGTCGTCGTCCTCGACCAGGCGGCGCGCTGGGGGGCGCCGCTGGAGGAGGTGCGGGCGCTGCTGCCGGCGGCCGACCGGGCGCTGGAGTGGGTCGAGCGCTGCGGCGACCTGGACGGCGACGGGTTCGTGGAGTACCGGCGCAAGACCGACCGCGGCCTGCTGAACCAGGGGTGGAAGGACTCCTCCGACTCGATCTCCTTCGCCGACGGCCGGCTCGCCGAGGGGCCGATCGCGCTGGTGGAGGTCCAGGCGTACGTGTACGCCGCGTACACCGCCCGCGCGCACCTGGCGTCGCTGGTGGGCGACGAGGCGGGGGCGCGCAGCTGGACGGAGAAGGCCGAGCGGTTCCGCCGCGACGTGCACGAGGCGTTCTGGGTGCCGGGGCGCGGGTGCTACGCCCTGGCGCTGGACGGGCGCAAGCAGCAGGTGGACGCGATGGCCTCCAACCAGGGGCACTGCCTGTGGGCGGGGCTGCCCGGCGCGGAGGAGGCCGCGCAGGTCGCGGAGCACCTGCTGTCCCCGGCGATGTTCAGCGGCTGGGGGATCCGGACGCTGGCCACCACGGAGGGCCGCTACAACCCGGTGAGCTACCACAACGGGTCGGTGTGGCCGCACGACAACGCCCTGATCGTCGCGGGGCTGGTGCGCTACGGGCACGTGGAGGCGGCGCAGCGGGTCGCGGACGGGCTGCTGGCGGCGAGCGCTTCCACGGGCGGCCGCCTGCCGGAGCTCTTCTGCGGTTTCGACCGCGCCGAGTCGCCGTCTCCTGTGCCGTACCCGACGTCCTGCTCGCCGCAGGCTTGGGCGGCCGCCACCCCGATCGGCCTGCTCACGGCGCTGCTGCGGCTGCGGGTGTGCGCCCCGCACGGCGAGGTGGCGACCGACCCGGTGCTGCCGGCGTCGTGGGGGCGGGTGCGGGTGTCGGGCCTGCCGGTGGGGGAGGAGCGCGTCGACGTGGACGGCGGCGCGCGGCGCCCCGCACCGGAACCGGTCGCCTGCGCCGGGTGAGGTGCTGCGCCGGTGCGGTCCCGCCCGGGCCCGCACCGGCGCTCGCCGTTCCGTGCCGTGACGCGGTGCGTTGACAACGTTGCAGAGAGCCCCCTAGTTTCCCGAGCGCCACTGCAGCGGCTCCGCCGCTGCCCGAGCGAGGAAGCTCAGACAGGGGACCAGATGCCTTCTCCCACCTTCACCCGACGCAGCGTCGTGCTGGCCGCCACCGCGGCCGGGGCGCTGGCGAGCACCGCGGCCGGGGCCACCGGCGCGGCGGCCGCGCCCCTCCGGCGCCCCGGCATCTCCACCGAGGCGTGGGGGAACCTGCCCGACGGCACCGCCGTCGAGCGGTACACCCTCGTCAACGGCGAGGTGACCGTGCGGATCCTCACCTACGGCGGGATCGTCCAGAGCCTGGAGTTCCCCGACGAGCAGGGGGACGTCCAGAACGTCGTCCTCGGCTTCGACGACCTCGAGGGGTACCTGGCGGGGAACAACCCCGGCCCGTACTTCGGCGCCCTCATCGGCCGCTACGGCAACCGCATCGCCGGCGGGAAGTTCACCCTCGACGGCGTCGAGCACCAGCTGCCGCTGAACAACGGCCCGAACTCCCTGCACGGCGGGGACGACTCGTTCGACAAGCGGGTGTGGGACGCCGAGGCGCTGCCGGGCGACCAGGTCGTGGGCCTGCGCCTGACCCTGGTCAGCCCGGACGGCGACCAGGGCTACCCCGGCACCCTCACCGCCGAGGTCACCTACACCCTGGACCGCTTCGCGCAGCTGACGGTGGACTACTTCGCCACCACCGACGCCCCCACCGTCGTGAACCTGACGAACCACACGTACTGGAACCTCCGCGGCGAGGGCACCGGCACCATCTACGACCACGAGCTGACGATCCACGCCGACGCCTACACGCCCGTGGACGCCACCCTCATCCCCACCGGTGAGATCGCCCCCGTGGCGGGCACGCCGATGGACTTCCGCGACCCCACCGCCGTGGGCGCGCGCATCCGTCAGCCGTTCCAGCAGATCCTGTTCGGGCAGGGGTACGACCACAACTGGGTGCTGGACCGCGAGACGGCCGACGAGCTTGAGGAGGCGGCGACCCTGCACGACCCGGCGAGCGGGCGCACCTTGACGATCTCCACGACCGAACCGGGCCTGCAGTTCTACTCCGGCAACTTCCTCGACGGCACCCTGGTGGGAACCTCCGGTTCGGTGTACAGGCAGGGCGACGGGCTGGCGCTGGAGACGCAGCACTTCCCCGACTCCCCGAACCAGCCGACGTTCCCCTCCACGGTGCTGCGCCCCGGCGAGGAGTACCGCAGCACGACGGTGTTCGCGCTCTCGCGCTGAGCCGTCCGGTCCCCGCGGCGCCCTCCCGCCGCGGGGACCACCCGCGCGAAGAATCTCCTCCCGGCTGCATCCGGTGGCGCTCGCACGCCCGCAGTGGGGGTACGAGCGGGACCACCCGGTCCCGCGCACCCGAGGAGGAACCCGTGCGCAAGGCAACCGCAGCTGCCGTCCTCGTCGCCGCCCCCGCGGTGGCGCTCGCCCTGCCCGCCGCCGGCGCGACCGCCGCGAGCACCGGGCAGGCCACCGTCTCGATCCTGCACGGCGTGCCGGGCCTGACCGTCGACGTGTACGCCAACGGCGAGGAGGTCGTGGGCGGTTTCACGCCCGGGACCCTGACCGACCCGCTCACCCTGCCCGCCGGTTCCTACGACCTGGCCGTCTACCCGGCCGGCGCGGACCCGGCCTCGGCGCAGCCGGCGATCTCCGCGGACGACGTCGCGGTGCCCGCCGGGGCGAACGCCACCGTCGTGGCGCACCTGTCCGCCGAGGGTGCCCCGACGCTGACGCCGTTCGTGAACACCCCGGCCGACCTGGCCGCGGGCCAGGCGGAACTGACCGTGCGGCACGTGGCCGCCGCCCCCGCGGTGGACGTGCGCGCCGGCGGGACCCCGGTGCTGACGGGGCTGAGCAACCCGCAGGAGGCCAGCGCGACCGTGCCGGCCGGGACCGTGTCCGCCGACGTGGTGCTCGCCGGCACCGACCAGGTCGCCCTCGGCCCGGCCGACCTGACGCTGCCCGAGGGGGCGGAGACCATCGTCTACGCGTGGGGCTCGGCCGCCGACTCGAACCTCGCCCTGGCCACGCAGACCGTCCGGGCGAACGGCTCGGCGCCCTCGGGCGTGGCCGCCGGTGAGGCCGGCACCGTCGAGGGCGGGCTGCCGTGGTGGGTCGCCGCGGGCGGTGCCGTCGCGCTGGCCGGGGCCGGGCTGTCGGTGGTGCGGTCCAGGGCGCAGCGCGCCCGCTCGTGAGGGGCGCCTCGCCCCGCGCGCTGCGGCTCGTCTCCGCCCTGCTGGGCGCCGGCCTGATCGGTGCCTGGTGGGCCGAGCGGCCACCCGCGGGGTTCGGCGAGGTGCCCACCGCCGCGGCCGCGGGGACCACCGCCCCGGCCCTGTCCGGAGCCTCCGGTACCCCCGCGGCCGGGGTCCCCGGGGCCCCCGCGCAGGACCTCGTCCCGGGCGGGGTGCGGGTGCGCCCGGCGGCGCCGGCGCCGCCCGTCCCGGTGGCCGGGCCCGTCGCGCTGCGCGTGCCGGACCTGGGGATCGACGCGCGGGTCGTGGACGTGGGCGTCACCGCCGACGGTGCGATGCAGGTGCCCGGCGACGGCGACCTCGTCGGCTGGTACCGGTTCGGGCCGGTGCCGGGCGGGCCGGGCTCGGCCGTGCTGGCCGGTCACGTCGACACCGCCCGCGAGGGCCCCGGCGCGCTGCACCCCCTGGCGGGTGCCGGGCAGGGGCAGGTCGTGGAGGTCGTCCTGGCCGACGGCGCGGTGCGCCGCTTCGCGGTCACCGCGCGCCGGCAGGTGGCCAAGGCGGACCTGCCCGTCGCGCAGCTGTTCGACCGCTCCGGTGGACCGCGCCTGGTGCTGCTCACCTGCGGCGGTCGGTTCGACGCCGAGCGCGGCCGGTACGAGGACAACGTCGTGGTCGTCGCCGAGCCGGTGCCCTGAGGAGCACCGACTGGCGGCGGGTCGCGGGCGCCCTACGGTGGTCGCGTGAGCACCCCGGACGCCGTCGCCCTGGGCGGCGGCGTCCGGCTGGGCGCCCCCGCGGCGGCCGGCCCGGTGCCCGGCGGCGGGCCGGGCCGGGTGGACGGCACCGGCGAGCCGGACGACGTGGACGACGGCGCGCTGGCGGCCGCCCTGGCCGCCGGGGACGAGCGCGCCCTGGCGGAGGCGTTCCGCCGCTTCGCCCCCCTCGTGCACGCCCTGGCGCTGCGCCGCCTGACGGAGGCCGACGCGCAGGACGTGGTGCAGGCGGTGTTCGTGGCGGCGTGGCGCTCGCGCGGCACCTACGACCCGCGGCGCTCCTCGCTGCCGGCCTGGCTGGTGGGCATCACCCGGCACCGCGTCGCGGACTGCCTGCGGGCCCGGCACCGCGACGCGGAGGTCAGCACCGGCTCGGTGGAGCTGACCGCCGTGCCCGGCCAGCCCGTGGCCGACGACCCCGCGGAGCTGGCCGCGGACCGCCTCGTCCTGCTCGACGAGCTTGAGCACCTCGGTGAGCCGCAGCGCACGCTGCTGCGGCTGGCCTTCTTCGAGGAGCTCAGCCACACCGAGATCGCGCAGCGCACCGAGCTGCCCGTGGGGACCGTGAAGAGCCACCTGCGACGATCGCTGCTCCGCCTGCGCAGCCGACTGGAGGAGGACCGTGCTGCCTCCTGACCCCGGGGGTCCCCGCACCGGGCCCGTGACGCACCTCGGGGACGACGACCTCGCGCTGCTCGCCCTGGGCGAGGGCGTCGAGGGCGCGCCGGAGCACCTGGCCGGGTGCGCGGCGTGCCGCGAGGAGCTGGCCGCCCTCTCGCTCGTCGTCTCCACCGCGCGCTCCACGGCGCCCCCGCCCGCGGTGCCGGTGCCGGCGGGGACGTGGGAGGCCGTGGCCCGCGAGGTCGGGATCGACGCCGCGCCCCCCACCGGGCCCGCCACCGCCCCGGCGTCCCCGCCGGCCGTGCCGGTGGCCGTGCCGGTGGACGTGCCGTCCCGCCGGTCCGGGCACCGTGCCCGCCTCGCGCTCGCGGCGGCGTTCCTGGTGGGCGCCGCCGTCGGGGTGGGCGGGGCCCAGCTGGCCGGCGGGGGGGACGCGCCCACCGCCCTGCCGACCGCGGGCCCGACCGCGAGCCCGCCCGGGGAGGGCGCCGGGACCGTGGTGGCGTCCGCGCCGCTGGCCCCCCTCGGCGACGCCGCCGCGCAGGCCGCGGGGACCGCGACCGTCGCGCGGGTCGACGGCCACCGCCGCCTCGACGTGGACGTGCGCGAGGTGGCGCCCGCCGGCGGCGGGGTGCTGGAGGTGTGGTTGCTGGACCCGGCCGGGGGGCTGCTGTCCCTGGGCACGCTCACCGGCGACCACCTGGCCGTCGTCCTGCCGGAGGCGGTGGACCTGTCCCGCTTCACCGTGGTGGACGTCTCGCGCGAGCCCCTGGACGGCGACCCGGGGCACTCCGCCGACAGCGTGCTGCGCGGGGAGCTGTCCCTGCCGGCTTGAGGGGGGTCAGGCCGTCCAGCGCTCGCGCTGCTGCTCCACGCCCTGCACGAACGCCTCGAAGGCCGCGTCGACCCGCGCGGTGTCCCCGGTGACGAGCCGGTCGAGCACGAGCCCGCGCATGGTCCCCAGCACGAGGGTGGCCGTCGCCGCGGCCTGCTCGGGCGGGCAGCCCTCGCGCACCAGCCCGGCCTCGAGCATCCCGGTGCGCTCGCGCACCGAGCGGCGCACCGCGCCGGCGAGCGCCTCGTCGTGCAGCGCGGCCCCCGTGATCGCCAGGAACAGCCGGACGTGCGCCTCGCCGCGCTCCGCGGTGGCGTGCCGCCACAGCGCCCGCAGCGGCCCGCCGGGCGGGTCGCCGTCGAGGAGTTCCGGTGCGGTGAACGCGCGGTCCAGGACCCGCTCGACGATCTCGGAGACGAGCTGCTCGCGGGTGCCGAAGTGGTGCAGCAGCGCGGCGTGGCCCACGCCGGCGCTCTCGGCGACGCGGCGCAGCGACAGCTGGCCCAGCCCGTGCCGCACGGCGTGCTCGGTGGCGGCCTGCAGGAGCTCCTCGCGCCGGTGCCGGTAGCGCAGGCGCCGCCCGTCGACGCGTTCCGGTCCCTCGTCCTGCGTTCCCGCCACGCCGCGAGGGTAGCCGCGGGCACGAGCCCCCGGACGCCTGTCCCCGAGATTGCTTGACCGAGTGGTCAGGCTATGGCTAGCTTGTGCCTCGCCACCGGGTCGGAACCCCGCAGCGGTGCGCGGCACGACGGAGCGCCGCCCACTGCGCGGTCGTCCTGCCCCGCCGGCGCCCCTCCCCGCCGCACGCCCCAGGAGAGCCCCGTGATGTCGAGCACCCTCACCTCCCCGTCCCCGTCCCCGTCCCGGAACCGCTCCGCCCGCGGGTTCCGCGCCTCGCTGGCCGCCGCTGCCGTCGCCCTGCCGTTCCTCGCGGGCGCGGCGCCCGCTCAGGCCGCCGAGAACCCCTACGAGCGCGGCCCGGCGCCCACGACCTCCAGCGTCGAGGCCTCGCGCGGCTCCTTCGCCGTGTCGCAGACCCGCGTGTCCAGCTTCAGCGCCCGCGGTTTCGGCGGCGGCACGATCTACTACCCGACCACGACGAGCGCCGGCACGTTCGGCGGCGTGGTCGTCGCCCCCGGTTACACCGCGACCCAGTCCAGCATGGCCTGGTACGGCCCGCGCCTGGCCTCGCAGGGTTTCGTGGTGTTCACCATCGACACCAACTCCCGCTACGACCAGCCCTCCTCGCGCGGGGACCAGATCCAGGCCGCCCTGGACTACCTGACCGGCAGCAGCAGCGTCCGCTCGCGCGTCGACGCCGACCGCCTGGCCGTCATGGGCCACTCCATGGGCGGCGGCGGCACCCTGGAAGCCGTGAAGGACGACCCGGCGATCAAGGCGGCCATCCCGCTGACGCCGTGGAACCTCGACAAGACCTGGCTCGAGGTCAGGACCCCCACCCTGATCATCGGCGCCCAGAACGACAGCGTCGCGCCGGTGGCCTCGCACTCGGAGCCGTTCTACGCCTCGATCCCCGACAGCACCGACAAGGCGTACCTGGAGCTGCGCGGCGCCAGCCACTTCGCGCCGAACACCTCCGACACCACGATCGCGAAGCACAGCATCAGCTGGCTCAAGCGCTACGTGGACGACGACACCCGCTACACGCAGTTCCTGTGCCCGGCACCCACCGTCAGCCTGGCGATCAGCGAGTACCGCAGCACGAACTGCTCCTGAACGACCCGCGACCACCTCGGCGCGGGCGGGGAATGCTCCGCCCGCGCCGGCGGTTGCTCCGGGCGAGCGTCGCCCCGTCAGCGGGGCGGCGCGCCGTGCCGTCGTGCGAGAGGTCGTCCCCGTGCCCGTTCCGCTGTCCGTCCTCGACCTGGCCCACATCGCCCCCGGGCAGAGCCCGGGCGACAGCATCGCGGGCAGCGTGGCGCTGGCCCAGCAGGCCGAGCGGTACGGGTACCGGCGCGTCTGGTACGCCGAGCACCACAGCATGCCCACGATCGCCTCGTCCGCGCCGGCGGTGCTCATCGCGCACGTCGCCGCGCACACCAGCACGATCCGGCTGGGCGCGGGCGGCGTCATGCTCCCGAACCACTCGCCCCTGACGATCGCCGAGCAGTTCGGGACGCTCGACGCGATGCACCCCGGCCGCATCGACCTCGGCCTGGGCCGCGCCCCCGGTTCGGACGAGCGCACCACGTACGCGCTGCGCCGCGACCCCTCCTCGGCCGAGAGCTTCCCGCAGGACGTGCAGGAACTGCGCGCCTACCTCGCCGGCGAGTCCCGCGTCCCCGGCGTGCAGGCCGTGCCCGGCGCCGGTTCCCGCGTCCCGCTGTTCATCCTGGGTTCCTCGCTGTTCGGCGCGAAGCTCGCCGCCGCCCTGGGCCTGCCGTACGCGTTCGCGTCCCACTTCGCGCCGCAGGCGCTGGAGGCCGCGGTCGCGACCTACCGGCGCGAGTTCCGGCCTTCGGAGGACCTGGACGCCCCGCACGTCATCGCCGGGGTGAACGTCGTCGCCGCCGACACCACCGAGCGCGCGCAGCAGACGTTCGAGCACGTGCGGCGCACGTTCGCGCAGTCGCTGTTCGGGCGCGGGCGCACGTTCACCGAGGCGGAGGTGGACGCGCTGATGTCCTCCGCCGCCGGGATGCACGTGGAGTCCATGCTGTCCTGCTCGGCCGTGGGGACCCCCGCGCAGGTGCGCGAGCAGGTCGAGGAGTTCCGCCGCCGCGCCGACGCCGACGAGCTCATCGTCGCCCACCAGGCCCGTGACACCGAGGAGCGGCTGCGCTCCGCGGAACTGCTCGCCGAGGCGGTCCAGGCGGTTCCCGCCTCCTGAGCGTCGCCGCCCCGCAGCGCACCGCGCCGCTTCACGCCGCGGTGCGCTGCTCCCGCCCGGCGCGGGCCGCGCTCTCCGCGCGCGCCCACGCCGCGGCGAACCCGTCGGCGATCGAGTAGGCCGACGAACCGACGCCGACGCGCAGCCCGGCGTCGGCGAGCGCCCGCTGCAGCCGGCCGACGCACAGCTCGCCCGCCACCGGGGGGATGCGGGTCAGCACCACGCCGACCTCGCCGGCACCCAGGACCGCCACGACGTCGTGCTCGCGCAGGTTCTGGCGCAGCAGCTGCGCGACGCGCGCCGCCGCGGTCTCGTCCGCCGCCTGGAACACCGCGACGCGGGCGGGGTCGCCGTGCACGCGGTGCTGCTCGTCCGCCGCGGTGAGGAACTCGTACCAGGCCCCCCGGTCGACCACGCCCTTCAGCGGGCTGCCCGCCGCACCCCCCAGCGTCCACCGGGTCAGCTGCCGGGTCCGGTCGCGGGAACGCTCGGCCCGCAGGACCGCCGTGAGCAGGGAACCCAGCAGTTCGAGCACGGGGGCGTGCTGATCCAGGCGACGGCCCTGGGGGTTCGGGTCCAGGCCGCAGATGGTCCCGAACAGGCCGCCGTCGGCGTCGTGCAGGGGGATCCCGACGTAGGCGCCGATCGGCGCCTCCTGCCGGACCGGCGCGTTCGCGTACTGCGCGACGGCTGCGACGTCGGGGGCGATCCTCGGGGCGCCGGCGACCATCCGGGCGCACAGGGAGGTGTCCCAGGCGCGGTGGTCGCCGGCGCGCACGCCGTAGGCGTCGTCGCGCAGCTGGAGGTGGACCTGGCGCTCGCCGTCGTAGCGGCTGATCGACCAGTGGCCCAGCGGGACCTCCTGCCGCAGGAAGTCCAGGACCTGCGCGCAGGCGTCCTCGAACGGCAGGTCGGTGGTGTTGCGGGGCAGGGGCACGGCGGGCTCCGGGGCGTCGGGGGTGGGGCGCGCGAGGGGCCGGCGGCGGCTCCCGGGCGGGTCGCGGACGGGCGCCGCCCTCCCATCATCGGCCCGGGACCACGGTTCGTCGCGTGCTCAACCAGATTCCCCGCCGGGAACCACCTCTCCGGTGCAGCGGACCCGCGGCGCGCGTCACCGCGCGCCACCGCGGCGGGTCCAGGCCGCCCCGTGCGGCGGCGGCGGTGCCACCCGTGCGGCGCAACCGTCACGGCTGGGGACTGTTCGCGCGGTGGACACCCGCGGTTCGCCGCACCGTGGCCGGGGCTCAGCAGGCTTCGCGATCACCGGCGGAGCACCGCCGGGCCCCCGAACCCCCGGAGAACGCCCGTGCACGCACGCCCCGCCCCCCGCCGCCGCGACGTCCTGACCCTGGCGCTGGCCGGTTCCACCGCGCTGCTCGCACCGGTCGGCCGCCTGCGGCCCGCGGCGGCGAACCCCGTCCCCGGTGGGCCGGTGCTCCCGTTCGTCGAGCACTACGCGACGAACGTCGCGGAGAACACCACGCCGTGGACGAACGCCGTGGTGCGGATCCTGTCGGGGTTCGAGGAGCTGTGGGAGACCGGACCGACCTGGGACACCGGCCGCGTCCTGGACCGCGACGTGCTGCGCGCGAACGTGCAGCACGTCGTCGAGGTGACGCACGCACGCACCGACGAGGAGGCGAAGCTCGCGTTCGTCCGCGACCGCCAGCACCAGAGCTACGCCGTCACCGCCGGCCTCGGCCCGCTCGCGGAGCTGTACCGCGAGGGCGCGCAGGCCGTCACCGGCATCACCGAGGGTCCCGACGGAACCCCGCCGGAGAAGGTCAGCGACGAGCTGCCCGCCGACGCCCCCGCGGGTTCGGCCCTCGGCGCCGGCTCGGAGACCTCCGAGCTGGGGTTCGTCGCGCAGCTGGTGAACGCGGTGCGCGGCCCGTACGCCTCCAGCAACCCCGCCAAGAACGCCTTCCAGTACCCGCGGCCGTGGCGCCTGGACGCCGGCAGCGAGGTCGTGCCCACCGGGGCGACCGACGAGTTCGGCTTCCCCGTCCACGTCTCCGACGTCGTGGTCGCCCCGCAGCTGCTGCGCCAGCGCGGCGACGACCCCGCCGAGGACGGCGGGTTCCCCAGCGGCCACACCAACGCCTTCCACCTGGCCGCCCTCGCCCTCGCCCACGCGGTGCCCGAGCGGTTCCAGGAACTGATCGCCTGTGCGTTCGAGCTGGCCGACAGCCGCATCGTCACCGGGATGCACTCCCCGCTGGACGTCATGGGTGGCCGGGTCATGGCCACCGCGCTGGCCGCGGCCGCGCTGCACGACCCCGCCAACGCCGTGCTGAAGCGGGCCGCGCGCGAGCAGGCCGCGGCCTGGTTCCAGGAGCGCACCGGCACCGACGCGACCGGCCTCATCGCCCTGGCCCGCTCGGGCGGGGACGGCCAGGACCCGTGGGGGGAGCGCGAGGCGAACCGCGAGCTCGTGCGGCGCTTCCTCACCTACGGCTTCCAGCGCACCGGCCCGCGCACGCCGGTGGTGGTGCCGCAGGGCGCCGAGGTGCTGCTGGAGACCCGGCTGCCGTACCTGAGCGCCGCCCAGCGCCGGGAGGTCCTGCGCACCACCGCCCTGCCCGCCGGGTACCCGGTGCTGGACGGCCCGGAGCTGTGGGGGCGCCTGGACCTGTTCACCGCCGCCGACGGCTACGGCCGCTTCGACACCAGCGTGGTCGTCGACATGGACGCCGCCGCGGGCGGTTTCTCCGCGGCCGACGCGTGGCGCAACGACGTCGCCGGGCGCGGCGACCTCGTCAAGCGGGGTTCGGGGGAACTGACCCTCACCGGCGACAACTCCTTCACCGGTGGTGCCCGGGTGGCCGGCGGGACGCTCGTGGCCGCCTCGGCCACCGCGCTCGGCCGCGGCGACGTCAGCGTCGCGGCGGGTTCGCTGCGCGTCGCCGCCGGGTGCGGTGCGCAGGTGCGCGGTGAGTTCTCCCAGGCCGCCGGTGCGGTCCTGGACGTGGCGCCCGTCGCGGGCGGCGCGGTGCCGCTGCAGGTGCGCGGCGCCGCGGTCCTGGGCGAGGGTGCGCTGCTGCGGGTCGACCCCGCGGCCGCCGGCGGCTGGCCCGTCGGCGAGGAGCGCCCGGTGCTGCGCGCGCGCCGGCTGCGGGGGAGCTTCGCGGCGGTGGAGGTCGCCGGCGGCGGCCGCGCCGAACTGCTCCCCACCCGCGACGGCGTCTCCGTGCGCCTGCTCGCCACCGCCTGACACCCATCCCTCTTCGCCCCGCCACCCCACCCCCTCCCCGGGGGGGGGGGGGGGGGGGGGGGGGGGGGGGGGGGGGGGGGGGGGGGGGGGGGGGGGGGGGGGGGGGGGGGGGGGGGGGGGGGGGGGGGGGGGGGGGGGGGGGGGGGGGGGGGGGGGGGGGGG
>NZ_JBKBCT010000044.1:0-34962 GCF_050871525.1 Kineococcus auxinigenes
CGCTCCCCGCCGGGGAGCGCCGCGCGGACGGGCTCAGGCCGCCGCCTGCTCCGCCTGCACCGCCAGCAGGAAGTCGCGCAGCGCCGCGAGGTCGTCGGTGTTGATCTGGTCGACGTGGGCGGCGACCAGTTCGCGCCACACCGCCTCGCGCTCGGGGCCGGGGGTGTCCGGCGTCGCCCAGAAACGCACCTCGCGGCCGGCCAGGTGCGCCGCCTCGACGAAGTCGTGCAGCCGGGCCCGCTCGGCCTCCGGCATCTCGCCCACGCCCTGCCAGGTGAACAGGTTGTTCCAGTTGTCGCTGACCAGGGGCATGAAGTCGGGGTCCGCACCGCTGGCCAGGTCGCCGGAGCGGCCGTCGTAACCGGCGTGGCGCACCTGCTGGCGAGCCATGAGGTCCACCGGCCGGTTGCCGGAGACGACGGCGCTGACCGCGCCGTCCTGACCGTCGTAGCCGTCCGCGGTCAGCTCGTACGTGGTGAACAGACCCGCGTCGCGACCGTCGTACTCGGCCAGGACCGCGTCCAGGGCGGCGTACGTGGCGACCGCGTCGCTCTTGATGTCGACGAGGAGCTGGACCTGCTCGCCGTCGCCGTACACGCTGCCGCCGTTCTGGGCGACGATCCCGGCCAGCGGGTCCAGGTAGAGCGAGCGCAGGGTGCGGGTCGGGTCGAGGTCCCAGGAGTCGTGGGCGACGAGCAGTTCGCCGTCCACCAGGTAGACGTCGGCCTCGACGCTGGTGAAACCGTGGTCCAGGGCGTCCAGCAGGGGGCGCTCGTGCTCGTAGTCGTTGTGGGCGTGGGCCTGCGGCAGCGACCGCACGGCCGGTGCGGGAGCGGGGGCCGCGCCGGGGTCGGCGGGCAGCGTGGTGGCACCGGCCGCGGTGGCGGTCAGCGGCAGCAGCACGGCACCGCCGAGGGTGGCGAGCAGGGTGGTGGCGGAACGGCGCACGAGGTTCTCCGTCGTCGGGGGGATCGCGGGGAGCGGACGGACGCGCACGCTACGAGGTGATCACGACGCCCGGGCGAACACCCGGCGACCTCCTCCCGAACACCCCCTCCCCCGCGGAAACCACCCTTTCCGCCCCTGAAAACGCCCATCCGGGGGCGGAAAGGGTGGTTTCCGCCCGGAAGAGGGGCTGGGTGTCAGGCGGTGCGGCTCTGGCGGGCGACGGCACGGCGCACCGCGTCGACGACGGCACCGGGTTCCCTCAACGTCTCAGCGGTGACGTGCACCACCTCCCAACCGGCGTCCCGCAGCGCCCGCAGGCGTCGGCGGTCCCGCTCGAGCTCCTCGCGCAACGCGTGCCACGCACCGTCGTGCTCCACGGCGACCCGGAACTCCTCCAGTGCCAGGTCGACCCTCGCCACGAAGCGGCCAGCGGCGTCGAGCACCTCCACGGCCGGCACGACCTCCAGCCCGGCGTCCCGGCACAGCACCCGCACGCGGGACTCCTGCGGGGACTCGGCCCGAGGATCGCACAGCGCCGCCGCCGCCCGGGCGGGCACGACGTACGGGTCGTGGACGTCCTCCAGCCACTGCCGGAACCGGACCGGGTCCAGCAGGCCGGCTCGCGCCAACCGGTCCAGACCGGCTACCCCGTCGGACTTCGGCGTTCGGGAACACACGTCGAACGCCATGCGCTCCGGGCTCGCGAGGGGCACGCCGTTCCAGGTGCACCGCTGCTCCACGGTGCACGCCTGCCGGACGCGCACCCCGGCAGGCATCGTCCAGCGCCCCGGAGCGGGCAGCAGGACCTCCACCTCGTCCCGCGCACGGGCGAGGGGTACGCCGAGGACAGTGGCCTGCGACCGCCCGGTGACGGCCGCGCCCGGCGGCAGCAGCAGCAGACCCACCGCCTCGACCCGCAGCTCGTGCGTCAGCGGCACGTGGGCCGACGCGTAGACACCGCGGACCACTCGCCGCACCGTCGGACCGCGCAACTGCTTCTCGCTCAAGACGCCGGCCTCCACCGCTTGCCGACCGAGGAAGACGCGAGGCAGCGCAGGTGCGTGGGGCCGTCGGCGCGAGGAGGTCCGTGGGAGCACAGGACCACCGTCCGCGGCAGGGCTGCTCCCCACCGCGGTTCCCGTGTTCCCTGGGGACGTCACCCGCATCCACCACCCTGGGGACCCCGCGCCGCTCCCCCGGCGGAAACCATGGTTTCCGCCGGGAAGCGCGGGAGGGGTCAGCGGTGGCGGGAGACCTCGTAGAGCGCGATGCCCGCGGCGACGCCCGCGTTGAGGGACTCCACCGCAGCGGCCATCGGGATGCTCACCACCTGGTCGCACGTCTCGCGCACCAGGCGGGAGAGCCCGGCACCCTCGGCGCCGACGACCACCACGATCGGGCCGGCGGCCAGTTCCAGCTCGGGCAGCGACACGTCGCCGTCGGCGTCCAGGCCGACGACGAACAGGCCGGCGTCCTTGTACTCCTGCAGGGCGCGCGTCAGGTTCGTCGCGCGCGCCACCGGCACCCGCGCCGCGGCGCCCGCCGACGTCTTCCACGCCGAGGCCGTCATCCCGGCGGCGCGGCGCTCGGGCACCACGACGCCGTGCCCGCCGAACGCGGCGACCGAGCGCACCACCGCGCCGAGGTTGCGCGGGTCCGTCACCCCGTCCAGCGCCACCACCAGCGGCGGACGGCCGGCGTCCGCGGCGCGGTCGAGCAGGTCCTGCGGGTGGGCGTAGTCGTACGGCGGGACCGACGCCGCCACGCCCTGGTGCACCGCGCCCTCGGTGAAGCGGTCCAGGTCGGCGCGGGAGGCCTCCAGCAGCGGGATGCCGCGGTCACCGGCGGCGGCGAGGATCTCCCGGACGCGGTCGTCGGAGTCGATGCGCGCCGCCACGTACAGGCCCGTGATCGGCAGCCGCGCGCGCAGCGCCTCCACGATGGAGTTGCGGCCCGCGATCCACTCGGTCTCCCCGGTCTTCTTCGCGGTGCGCCGCACCGGGGGCCGGCCGCCGGGGCGCGGGTTCGCCGTCGCCGCCCGGTGCGCCGCCTTCGCCGCGCGCGCCGCGGCCGGGTGGTTCGTGCGCTCGGTCGCCTTCGGCGTGGGGCCCTTGCCCTCCAGCGCGCGGCGGTTCTTGCCGCCCGTGCCGACGGTGGGACCCTTCTTGCCCTTGCTGACAGCGCCTCGGCGCTGGGAGTTGCCCGCCACTACTGCTCACCCTCCAACGACCACCGGGCTCCGGTGGCCGTGTCCTCGATCACGATGCCCGCGTCCTTGAGGGAGTCGCGCACCGCGTCGGCGGTCGCGAAGTCTCGCGCGGCGCGGGCGGCCGCGCGCTCCTCCAGCCGGGCGCGCACCAGGACGTCCAGCGCGTCGCGCGCCGCGTCCGAGGTACCCGCCAGGGAGACCCACGGCTCGCTCAGCGGGTCCAGCCCCAGCACCCCCAGGCCTGCGCGCACCCGCTGGTACGCCGCGAGCAGCTGCTCGTCGGAGCCGTCGGCCAGCGCCTGGTTGCCGCGCCGCGCCGCCTCGTGCAGCGACGCCAGCGCCGCCGGGGTGGCCAGGTCGTCGTCCATCGCGGCCGCGAACTCCGGCGCCACCTCCCCGGCCGGGGCGCCCGGACCCAGGCGCTCGGCGGCGCGGTGCACGAACCCCTCCAGGCGCGAGTACGCCGCCTCCGCCTCGACCAGCGAGGTGGCGGAGTGCTCCAGCGCCGTGCGGTAGTGCGCGGAGACCAGGTAGTAGCGCAGCACCACCGCGCGGTGCTCCCGCAGCAGGGTGGGGACGCCCAGGACGTTGCCCAGCGACTTGCTCATCTTCTCGCCGGCCATCGTCACGAAGTGGTTGTGCAGCCAGTAGTTCGCGAACCCGTCCCCGGCGGCGCGCGACTGCGCCTGCTCGTTCTCGTGGTGCGGGAAGCGCAGGTCCAGGCCGCCGCCGTGCACGTCGAAGCGCTCACCCAGGTAGCGGCCCGCCATCGCCGAGCACTCCAGGTGCCACCCCGGGCGGCCGCGGCCCCACGGCGTCGCCCACGACGCGCTCACCGGCTCACCGGCCTTGGCGCCCTTCCACAGGGCGAAGTCGCGCGGGTCGCGCTTGCCGCGGGGGTCGGCGTCCGCGGCGGGCTCCATGTCCGCCAGCCGCTGGTGGGTGAGGCTGCCGTACTCCGGCCAGGAGCGGACGTCGAAGTAGACGTCGCCGGAGCCGTCGGCGGCGGGGTAGGCGTGGCCGCGCTCGATCAGCCGCTCGATCAGCTCGACCATCTCGGGCACGTGGCCGGTGGCGCGCGGCTCCACGGTGGGCGGCAGCACGCCGAGGGCGTCGTAGGCGGCGGAGAACTCCCGCTCGAAGCGGGCCGCGTGCGCCCACCACTCGACCCCGGCCTCGGCGGCCTTGGCGAGGATCTTGTCGTCGATGTCGGTGACGTTGCGCACCAGCGTCACCTCGTGGCCCGTCGCCGTCAGCCAGCGGCGCAGCACGTCGAAGGCGACCTGCGCGCGCACGTGCCCCAGGTGCGGGGACCCCTGCGGCGTGGCGCCGCAGACGTAGACGCCGACCCGCCCGGGCTGCAGGGGGACGAAGTCGCGCACCGCGCCGGCGGCGCTGTCGTGGAGGCGCAGGGTCACCCCGCCAGGCTACCGGCCGGCCGCGGCTCTCCCGGCCGCTCGCCGGGCCCGGCCCGGCGGTGCTCGACTAGGGTCGGCCCATGGCCTGGACAGTTCCCGCGATCATCTCCCGCAGCAAGGGCGCAGCCGTCGAGACGGCGGACGTCGTGGTGCCCGAGCCGGTCGCCGGTGAGGTCGTCGTCGACGTCGCCGCGTGCGGGGTGTGCCACACCGACCTGCACTACCGCGAGGGCGGCATCAACGACGACTTCCCCTTCATGCTGGGCCACGAGGCCGCCGGCACCGTCGCCGCGATCGGTGAGGGCGTCACGAACGTCGCGGTCGGCGACGACGTGGTGCTGAACTGGCGGGCGGTGTGCGGGCAGTGCCGCGCCTGCAAGCGCGGGCGGCCGCAGTACTGCTTCGACACGCACAACGCCACGCAGTCGATGACCCTGACCGACGGCACCCCGCTGACCCCCGCGCTGGGCATCGGCGCGTTCGCGCCCAAGACGCTGGTGGCGGCCGGGCAGGCCACCCGGATCGACACCTCCGTGCTCGGCGGCTCCTGGGACCCGGCGGTGGCCGGGCTGCTCGGCTGCGGGGTGATGGCCGGCCTCGGCGCCGCGGTGAACACCGCCCCCGTGCAGCGCGGCGACACCGTCGCCGTGATCGGCTGCGGCGGGGTGGGTGCGGCGGCGGTGGCCGGGGCGGTGCTGGCCGGGGCCCGGCGCATCGTCGCGATCGACATCGACGACAAGAAGCTCGGCTGGGCGAAGCAGCTGGGCGCCACCCACGCGGTCAACTCGCGCGGGCTGGACGAGGACGGCGTCGTCGCCGCCGTGCGGGAGGTCACCGACGGCTTCGGCGCCGACGTCGTCATCGACGCGGTCGGGCGGCCCGAGACGTGGCGGCAGGCGTTCTACGCCCGCGACCTGGCCGGGGTGGTCGTGCTGGTGGGCGTGCCCACGCCCGAGATGCAGCTGCAGGTGCCGCTGCTGGACGTCTTCGGCCGCGGCGGGGCGCTGAAGTCCTCCTGGTACGGCGACTGCCTGCCCGAGCGGGACTTCCCCGCGCTGCTGGAGCTGCACGCGAACGGCCGCCTGCCGCTGGACGCGTTCGTCACCGAGCGCATCGGGCTGGGCGACGTGGAGGAGGCCTTCGCGACCATGAAGAGCGGCGACGTGCTGCGCTCCGTGGTGGTGATGGACCGGTGAGCGCCCGCGTCGAGCACCTGGTCACCTCCGGCACCTTCAGCCTGGACGGGCAGACCTTCGACGTCGACAACAACGTCTGGCTGATCGGCGACGACGACGAGGTCGTCGTCCTGGACGCCCCCCACGACGTCGACGCCATCGCCGCCGCGATCGGGGACCGTCGCCTGCTGGCCGTGGTGTGCACCCACGCCCACGACGACCACGTGCGCCGCGCCCCGGAGCTGGCCGAGCGCTTCAGCACCGAGCAGCACCGCGTCCCGGTGCTGCTGCACCCCGCCGACCGGCAGGTGTGGGAGCTGACCCACCCCGCCGACGCACCCGGGACGGCGACCACCGACCTGGTGCACGGCGAGGTCGTCAGCGTGGCCGGCACCGAGCTGCACGTGCTGCACACCCCCGGGCACACCCCCGGCTCCGTCAGCGTCTACGCCCCCTCCCTGGGCACGGTGCTCACCGGCGACACCCTCTTCGCCGGCGGGCCCGGCGCCACCGGGCGCTCCTTCTCCGACTTCGCCACGATCGTCGACTCCATCCGCGGCGTGCTGCTGGAGCTGCCCCCGGACACGCGGGTGCTGACCGGCCACGGCGCCAGCACCACCATCGGCGACGAGGCTCCCCACCTGGACGAGTGGATCGCCCGAGGTCACTGACGCGGCACGACGAGTGGCGGTGCTCGCAGGGCCTGGCAGCATCGCCCCGTGAGCGATCCAACGGGCTCGACCCGCACCGTGAACGTCGTCGAACGCGGCATCGCCGAGGCCGCGAAGTGGGCGCTGCGCCTGCTGGTCCTCGGCATCGGCGTCGCCGGTCTGCTGTGGCTGCTCGGCAAGGGGTGGTCGCTGCTGCTGCCGCTGCTGCTCGCAGTGCTGCTCAGCGCGATCCTGTGGCCCCTGACGCAGGTGCTGCGCGCCGTGCTCCCCCGCGCGATCGCCGCCCTGCTCTCGATCCTCATCCTGATCGCGCTCGTCACCGGCATCTTCGCCGCCCTGATCCCCAGCGTGGCGGGCCAGGCCGGGCAGGTCGCCGACTCCGCCGTCGCCGGCATCCAGCAGGTGCAGGACTGGATCAACGGCCCGCCGCTGAACCTCGGCGACGAGGAGGTCGGCGACCTCGTCAACCAGGGTCTGCAGGAGCTGCAGAGCAACGCGCAGAACATCGCCCTCAGCGTCGTCGGCGGTGTCGGCACCGTCGGCGCCAGCATCGGCTCCGGCGTGATCACGTTCCTGCTGGTGCTGGTCCTGACCTTCTTCTGCCTCTCCGACGGCGACCGGCTGCTGCCGTGGTCGCGCCGCTGGCTCGACGCGAACACCCACCACCACGCCACCGAGCTCGGCACCCGGATCTGGGCGACGATCCGCGGCTACATCCTCTCCCAGGCCGCCGTGGCGTTCGTGGACGCGTTCTTCATCGGCATCGGCCTGTGGATCATCGGCGTGCCGTTCGCCCTGCCGCTGGCCGTGACGATCTTCTTCGCGGCGTTCATCCCCATCGTCGGGGCCGTCGTGACCGGCGTGCTGGCGACGCTGGTCGCGCTCGTCACCCTCGGCTGGGTGCAGGCGCTCATCGTGCTGGGCATCGTGCTGCTGGTGCAGCAGCTCGAGGGCAACGTCCTGCAGCCGCTGCTGGTGGGCAAGACCCTCGCCCTGCACCCCGCGGTGGTCATCGGTGCGGTGACCATCGGCGGCACGCTGTTCGGCATCATCGGCGCGTTCCTCGCCGTGCCCGTCGCCGCGATCATCACGGTGGTGCTGCGCTACGTGCACCACGTGCTCCTGCCGGACGAGCCGGAGAACCCCGCGGAGGAGCACAAGGCGAAGAAGAACCCCCTGCGCCGGGACCCCGCCGCCGCCGAGGGGCAGCCGGCCGCCGCCGCCGCGGAAGGCGCCCACCAGCACGAGCGCTCCTGAGCGGACGCGTCGAGGCCCCCGCCGCAGGTCCGCGGCGGGGGCCTCGACGCGGGGGGGGGTGGGAAGCCGCCGCGTTCAGACGGGCACGACGAGCGCGGTCGCGACGGCGGCGATGCCCTCACCGCGCCCGGTCAGGCCCAACCCGTCGGTCGTGGTGCCGGACACGCTGACCGGCGCACCGCACGCCGCGGACAGCGCGGCCTCCGCCTCCGCGCGGCGCGTGCCGATCTTCGGGCGCTGGCCCACCACCTGCACGGAGACGTTGCCGATCTCGTAGCCGGCGGCCCGCACCAGGCGGGCCGCCTCGGCGAGCAGCCGGGCCCCGGAGGCGCCGGCCCACTCCGGGCGCCCGGTGCCGAAGTGCGCACCGAGGTCGCCCAGGCCGCTCGCGGCGAAGAGGGCGTCGGCGCAGGCGTGCGCGGCCACGTCGCCGTCGGAGTGCCCCTCGGGGCCGAGCGGCTCGTCCGGCCACAGCAGCCCCGCCACCCGGCACTCCCGGCCGGGCGCCAGCGGGTGCACGTCCACCCCGGTGCCCACGCGGGGCCAGCCGTCGCGCCGGGTGCCGTGGCGCCCGGTCTCGTCCAGCTCGGTGCTCACGCTCGTCCTCCGCTCAGCAGCGCCTCGGCCAGGACGAGGTCGACGGGCCGGGTCACCTTGAAGGCGGCGTCCTCGCCCGCCACGGTGACCACCTCGTGCCCCAGGGCCTCGAGCATCCCCGCGTCGTCGGTCGCGGGAGGTGCCGCCGCGGCGGCCTCGTGAGCGGCGCGCAGGGGGGCGCAGGAGAAGCCCTGCGGGGTCTGGACGGCCACGAGCTCGCGGCGGTCGACGGTCTCGACGACACGGCCGTCCACCACGCGCTTGACGGTGTCGGAGACGGCCAGCGCAGGCACCACCGCCACGGCACCGCCGCGCACGGCCGCCACGACGTCGCGGAACACCGACGGCGGGGTCAGGCAGCGGGCGGCGTCGTGCACGAGGACGACGTCGACGCCGGAGGGCAGGACCGCGAGCCCGCGGCGCACGGAGTCCTGACGTTCGGCACCACCGGCGACGACCCGCAGGTCCGCGAGGTCCAGCGGTGCGAGCAGTTCCCGCACGCGCTGCTCCTCGCCCTCCGGCGCGACCACCACCACGACGTCGACGACACCGGAGGCTGCTGCACGCCGCAGGGCGTGCAGCAGCAGGGGTTCTCCCGCCAGGGGGACGAGGGCCTTGGGCACCCCCGCCCCCAGGCGTTCGCCCCGGCCGGCGGCCGGGACGACGAGCGCGCAGCTCAGGAGGCCAGGACCTCGTCGAGGAGGGACTCGGCCTTGTCCTCGTTCGTGTTCTCCGCCAGGGCCAGCTCGGAGACGAGGATCTGGCGCGCCTTCGCCAGCATCCGCTTCTCCCCCGCGGACAGGCCGCGGTCCTGGTCCCGTCGCCAGAGGTCGCGGACGACCTCGGCCACCTTGATGACGTCGCCGGAGGCGAGCTTCTCGAGGTTCGCCTTGTAGCGGCGCGACCAGTTGGTCGGCTCCTCGGCGTAGGCCGTGCGCAGGACCGAGAACACCCGGTCCAGGCCCTCGCGGCCGACCACGTCGCGGACGCCGACGAGGTCGACGTTCTCGGCGGGGACCTCGATGGTCAGGTCGCCCTGGGCGACCTTGAGGACGAGGTACAGCTTCTCCTCGCCCTTGATGGTGCGGGTCTTGATCTCCTCGATCAGTGCGGCCCCGTGATGGGGGTAGACGACCGTTTCGCCGACCGTGAAAGCCATAGAAAGTGACCCCTTTCCCTAGCTCCACCTTACCACGCCGAGCGAGGTCCGAACACCCCCCGTGACCGCGTTTGCGCAGGTCAGAGGCTCGCCCGGGCCTCCAGCGGCCCTTGACACGAAAGGATCGGCGTGCTTCACGCGCGCACGCACGCACGCCGGGAGCACCGCCCCGGCACCGCCGCGCACCGGGCCCGGGCCGGCCGGACCGGGCGGCGGGACGAGGACACCCCGACGACCCCCGGCACCCGGGTGCGCGGCTACGACTGCCGGTAGTCTGCAGGGGTGAAGCTCCGCCAGCGCTCCGCCGTCGCCCTCGTCACCGTCGCGAGCACCCTGGGTGTCGCGGGGTGCTCGACCTTCTCCCCCGCGGTCGTCCTGCGGCCCTACGACCCCAGCGACGGCAAGAACGCCAGCGTGGCCGACGTGCAGGTGCGCAACGCCCTCGTCGTCGCGAGCGCCCTGGACGAGCCCGGCGTGGTGTCGGTGACCCTGGTGAACTCCTCCCTCGAGGAGGCCTCGGTGACGGTGTCCGCCGACGTGGAGGCCGCCGGCCTGGACGCGGACCAGGCGCCGTCCCAGACCTTCGTGATCCCCGCGGGGCAGGTCGTGCAGATCGGCGCACCGGCCGCCGTCGCGACCGCCTCGGCCGCGGCCACCCCCGACGGCCCCGACGAGCAGCAGCCCGCCTGGATGCAGATCCCCCAGGTGCCCGTCCACGCCGGCGAGACCCTTCCCCTGACGTTCCAGGCCGCCGGGGAGACCATCGAGGTCGAGGCGCCCGTCCTGCTGCCGTGCTTCGCGTACGCCCCGCTGACCCCCACCGCAGCGCCGAACCCCGGCACGGAGACCGACGCCGCCGAGGAGGTCGAGTGCGGGCCCGAGCTCGGCGAGGAGGGCCTCATCGGCCAGGGCGGCGAGGGCGCCGCGCACTGAGCCCTGCGCGGCGCGGGCCGGCCGGCGCCGCGGGCCGGGCGACCCGGCCCGCGGACGCTCAGCCCTCGAACTTGTACCCCAGGCCCCGCACGGTCACCAGGTGCCGCGGGTTGGAGGGGTCCGGCTCGATCTTCGCGCGCAGCCGCTTGACGTGGACGTCGAGCGTCTTGGTGTCGCCCACGTAGTCCGAGCCCCACACCCGGTCGATGAGCTGCACCCGGGTCAGCACCCGCCCGGCGTTGCGCAGCAGCATCTCCAGCAGCTCGAACTCCTTCAGCGGCAGGGGCACCTGCTCGCCGCGCACCGTGACCACGTGGCGGTCCACGTCCATCCGCACGCCACCGGCCTCGACCGTGGTCTGCACCAGCTCCTCCGGCTCGGCCCCGCGGCGCAGCACCGCGCGCACCCGGGCCAGCAGCTCCCGGGAGGAGTACGGCTTCGTGACGTAGTCGTCGGCGCCGATCTCCAGGCCCACGACCTTGTCGATCTCGGAGTCCTTGGCCGTCAGCATGATGACCGGCACGCTCGAGCGGGTGCGCAGCTGCCGGCACACCTCGGTCCCCGGGATCCCCGGGAGCATGAGGTCCAGCAGCACCAGGTCGGCGCCGGCCCGGTCGAACTCCTCCAGCGCGGCCGGCCCGGTGTCGCTGACCGCGACGTCGTACCCCTCCCGCCGCAGCAGGTAGGACAACGGGTCGGAGAACGACTCCTCGTCCTCGACCACCAGGATGCGCGTCACGGTCGAACCTCCAGGGGTGAATCCTCCGGGGACTGCCCCGGGGGTCGTCGGGAAGGACCCGCGGGGCCGCGAGGCGCCCGCCGCGGGAGATCGGGGGGTGCGGCACCGGCGGGCTCGGGCGGTTCGTCCACCACGGGCCGCGGCGCCTCCGGCAGCCGCAGCGTGAAGGTCGACCCCTCCCCCTCGACGCTCCACACGCGCACCTCGCCGCCGTGCTTGCCGGCGACGTGCTTGACGATCGAGAGCCCCAGGCCCGTGCCCCCGGTCAGCCGCGAGCGGGCCGGGTCGACGCGGTAGAAGCGCTCGAAGATGCGGTCCAGGTCGGCCGGGCTGATGCCCACGCCGCGGTCGGAGACCGCGATGTCCACGGCCGCGCTCACGGCGGCCTCGTCGCCCTGCGGCGGCCGGACGCGACGCACCTCGACCACGACCCGGCTGCGCTCCGGGGAGTAGGCCAGCGCGTTGTGCACCAGGTTGCGCAGGGCGGTCACCAGCAGCTCCCGGTCCCCCTTGACCAGCACACCGCGCTCACCGGCGACCACGACCTCCGACTCGCGCTGCTGCGCGACCGAGACGCTGCGGTCGGCGGCCTCGGCGACGAGCGCGTCCACCTCCAGCACGGTCGCCTCGACGACGTTCTCCGCCGCCTGCAGGCGCGAGAGGTCGATGATCTCCTGCACCAGCTGGGTCAGCCGCTTGGACTCCCGGCGCATCCGGCGGGCGAAGTGGCGCACCGCCTCGGGGTCGTCGGCGGCGTCCTCCACCGCCTCGGACAGCAGCGACAGCGCACCCACCGGCGTCTTCAGCTCGTGGCTGACGTTGGCGACGAAGTCGCGCCGCACGGCCTCCACCCGCCGCGACTCGGTGCGGTCCTCCAGCAGGAGCAGCACGTGGCGCGGCCCCAGCGGCGAGACGCGGGCCAGCACGACCGCCGGCGGACGACCCAGGCCGGGCGCCAGCTCGACCTCCACCTCGCGCACCCGCCCGTCGCGGCGGCAGGCGCGGACCATCTCGCGCAGCTGGGCGTCGGTCAGCTCCCGCCCGGCCACGACACCGGCGGCGTACGAGGCGGCGCTGGCCTTGACGACCTCGTCGGTGGCGTCCAGCACCACCGCGGAGGAGCGCAGCGCCATCAGCACGTCGCTGACCCCGGGCGGCACGCCCGGCTGCTCGACCTGCGGCGCCTCGGGGCGCTGCAGCCGGTCGGAGACGCGGAAGGCGAGCACGCCGGCCGCGCCGGCCAGGACACCGGCGGCAGCGGCGATGCTGCTCGAGATGTCGCCGACCACGTCCCCAGCCTAGGCTTCGCCCCGCCCCCTCCCCGCACAGCGCGGTCACCGCAGCCCCGTGGCGCCAGAAGTTCACACCGGGGGTGGCGTGCGTTCACCCCGGCCTGGGAACCTGGGGCCCAGGTGGACGGAGAAGCACCGGCACCCGCGTCCCGCCCGCAGCCCGAGGAGAATCACCCGTGCGCAACGTCTACCACGACGAACTGGTCCACCTCGTCGACACCCTGGTGGAGATGACGAACCTGGCGCGCTCAGCCATGTCCCGCGCCACCACCGCCCTGCTCGACGCCGACCGCGAGCTCGCCGAGAGCGTGATCACCGCCGACCAGCGGATCGACTCCCTCCAGCAGGACCTCGAGGAGCGCTCGCTGCAGCTGCTGGCGCGCCAGCAGCCGGTGGCGACCGACCTGCGCGTCGTCGTCACCGCACTGCGCATGAGCACCAGCCTGGAGCGCATGGGCGACCTGGCCCGGCACGTCGCCAAGCTGGCCCGGCTGCGCCACCCCGAGCCCGTCGTGCCGCCGGAGTACCGCTCCACCGTGCTGCAGATGGCCCAGGTCGCCGAGCGGATCGTCACCAAGGCCGGCAGCGTGATCGCCTCGCGCGACGTCGAGCTCGCCGCCGAGCTGGAGACGGACGACGACGAGATGGACCGCTTGCACCGCAGCGTTTTCGAGCTGCTGATGTCCCGCAGCGCGGACCAGCCCACCGAGGTGGCGGTCGACCTGACGCTGTGCAGCCGCTACTACGAGCGCTTCGCCGACCACGCCGTCTCCGTGGCCAAGAACGTGACGTTCCTGGTCACGGGTTCGCACAGCGGCCACGAGCCGCACGGCCTCCCGCTCGTCGGCTGAGCCGCACGGCCGCCGTCGCCACGCCGGTCGGCGCACGCCGGTGTAGCGTCGCGCTCGTGGACTCGTGGCGGTGCCGGCCCCGCGCAGCGCGGGCGGTCGTGACCGCGGCGGCCGCGGTGGTGGCGCTGGCCGGCTGCTCCGGCGACGAGGTGCTCACACCGGCTCCCACGACGACGACCGTGGAGCCGACGTCGTCCCCGTCCGGGACCACGAGCACCCCCCGGCAGAGCGAGCCGGCGTTCGACTGCCCGGCGGTGCGCGCCGCGCAGGACGAGCTGGACAGCGCCTTCACCGCGGAGCTGGAACGGCTCGACGTGCCGCGCGGCGACCCCCGGGCGCAGTCGGTGTACGCCCTGGTCACCACCGAGCAGGGGCCGGCGTACTACGCCGCCGTGCTGGCGGCCGCCCCCGACGAGCTGAGCGCGGACGCCCGGCTGGTCCTGGACTACTACCAGCGGCTGGCGCTGGCCGCGGGCGACCTGGACCCCGGCACGGGCTCGGCCGCCGACCTCACGGCAGCGATGGCGGCGCTGGACGACGCCACCGCGGCCGTCGACGGCACCGCCGCGGGCACCGACGTCGTGGCTGCCCAGGAGAGGCTCCAGGGTGCCGTGGAGCGCTCCTGCAGCGGGGACGAGTCCCCGACCGCCACGGGCACCGGCTCCTCGACGACCGGCTCCGCGGCCCCCACGGGCTCGCCGGCCACCTCGGCGGCGCCGGTCACGACGCCGGGCGCCGCGACCGGCGCCTGAGCGCCGGGCTCAGCGCCCCTGGCTGGCGACCGCCGCCGCCGCCGCGGCCGCGGCGTCGGGGTCGAGGTACTCGCCACCGCGCACCACCGGCTGGAGCTCCGCGTCCAGGCGGTACACCAGCGGGATGCCCGTGGGGATGTTCAGCCCGGCGATGTCGGTGTCGGAGATGCCGTCCAGGTGCTTGACCAGCGCGCGCAGCGAGTTGCCGTGCGCGGCGATCAGCACGACCCCGCCCGAGCGCAGGTCCGGGACGACCTGCTCGTGCCAGTACGGCAGCATCCGCCGCACGACGTCGGCCAGGCACTCGGTGCGGGGCATGTCGTCGCCGAGGCCGGCGTAGCGCGGGTCGCCGTCCTGGGAGAACTCCGAGCCCAGCTCGATCTGCGGCGGCGGCACGTCGAAGGAACGCCGCCACAGCATGAACTGCTCCTCGCCGAACTCGGCGAGGGTCTGCTTCTTGTCCTTGCCCTGGAGCGCGCCGTAGTGGCGCTCGTTGAGGCGCCAGGAGCGGCGCACGTCGATCCAGTGCCGTTCGGCGGCGTCCAGCGCCAGGTGGGCGGTGGTGATCGCGCGGCGCAGCAGCGAGGTGTGCACGACGTCCGGCAGCACCCCGGCCTCGGCCATCAGGCGGCCGCCGCGAGCGGCCTCGGTGCGGCCCTTCTCCGACAGGGGCACGTCCACCCAGCCGGTGAACAGGTTCCTGGCGTTCCACTCGCTCTCGCCGTGCCGCAACAGGACGAGGGTGTGCGCCGCTTCGCTCATGCCCGCAACCCTACCGAGGCCCGCCCCTCAGCGGTCCCCCGCCCGGCGTGCGGCCACCGCCGCCCGGTACAGCTCCAGCGTCGCCTCGGCCGTGCGGTCCCAGCCGAACCCCCGCGCCCGCTGCGCGGCCCGCCGGCCCAGCGCCGCGCGCCGGTCGGGGTCGTCGAGCAGGTCGCGCAGGACGTGCGCCCACGCGCCCGGGTCGTGCGAGTCCACCAGCACCCCCGACTCGCCGTCCGCCACGGCGGTGCGCAGCCCGCCCACCGCCGCCGCCGCCACCGGCGTCGCGCACGCCTGGGCCTCCAGGGCCACCAGGCCGAAGGACTCGTTGTGGGAGGGCACCACGACGACGTCGGCGGCGCGGTAGTGCTCGGCGAGCCGGTCGCGCGGCACCGGCGGGCGCACCTGCACCACGTCCTGCAGCCCCCGCGCCTGCACCAGGTCGGTCAGCGCGTGCGGGTGCGCCGTGCCCGAGCCGCTGGGCCCGCCCAGCACGATCACGCGCAGCAGCGGGCGGCGCTGCGGCTGCTCGCGCAGCAGCAGGGCGACGGCCTCCACGAGCACGTCCGGCGCCTTCAGCGGCTGCAGCCTGCCCACGAACAGCAGCACCTGCGCCCCCGGCGGCAGGCCGAGACGGGCGCGCGCCGCCGCGCGGCCCCCGTCGGGCGAGAACGTCACCAGGTCCACGCCCGGGGGGACCACCGCCACCCGGGCGGGGTCGGCGCCGTACAGCTGCACCAGCTCCTCGCGCTCGGCGGGGGTGTTGGCGACCAGGCGGTCGGCGGCCTCCACCACCTGCTCCTCACCGATCACGCGGCCCGCCGGCTCCGGCGCGTCCCCGGACGCCAGGTGCGCGTTCTTCACCTTCGCCATCGTGTGCATGGAGTGCACCAGCGGCACGTCCCAGCGGTCGGCGGCCAGCCACCCCACCTGCCCGGACAGCCAGTAGTGCGAGTGCACGACGTCGTAGTGGCCCTCGGTGCGCCGCGCGCCCGTGCGCAGCATCCCCGCCGTGAACGCGCACAGCTGACCGGGCAGGTCGTCCTTGCCGAGGCCCTCGTAGGGGCCGGCGGCCACGTGCCGCACCGTCACCCCGTCCGCGGCGCGCACCAGCGGCGGCTGCTCCGAGGAGGTGCGCCGGGTGAACACCTCCACCTCGACGCCGCGCAGCGCCAGCTGCCGGGACAGCTCCAGCACGTACACGTTCATGCCGCCGGCGTCGCCGGTGCCCGGCTGCTCCACCGGTGAGGTGTGCACCGACACCATCGCCACCCGCGACACCCCCGCCCCGCTCTGCGCACCCACCGCTCGCCCCCGCCGCCCTCGCTGGTCCTCGTCCGCCCGCACCGCCCCGGGTGGCTACCGTCGGACGGTGCCCCCCTGGAACGGCGACCGCGCCCCGGCGCGGTCCGGCGAGCAGTCTGCCCGGCGCCCCGTGGGGACCGTCACGCGCGGCACCACCGGACCCGACCGCCTGCGGCGCGTGGAGCGGTGGCTGGCCGGCACGCAGGCCCACCGGCTGCGCGGGGCCGACGACCCGCTGGTCGTCGACCTCGGCTACGGCGCGCGCCCCGTGACGGTGACCGACCTGCAGCGCTGGCTGCGCCGGGTGCGTCCCGACGTGCGGGTGGTGGGCCTGGAGGTCTCGCCCGAGCGGGTGGCGGCGGCCCGCGCCGCGCTGGCGGGGGTGGCCGGGGCTCCCGGGTTCGCCGTGGGCGGCTTCGAGCTGGCCGTGCCCGGCGGCGGCGACCCGGTGCTGGTGCGCGCCTTCAACGTGCTGCGCCAGTACGACGAGACCGAGGTGGCCGCCGCCTGGGAGCTGCTGCGCTCGCGCCTGGCACCCGGCGGTCTGCTGGTGGAGGGCACCTGCGACGAGCTGGGGCGGCGCAGCGCCTGGGTGGCCCTGGACGCCGGCGGGCCGCTGTCCCTGACGATCTCGCTGCGGCTGGGCGGGCTGGCGCAGCCGTCCGCCGTGGCCGAGCGGCTGCCCAAGGCGCTCATCCACCGCAACGTGCCCGGCGAGGGCGTGCACGACCTGCTGCGCGCCGCGGACGACGCCTGGGCGCGCGCGGCGCCGGAGGGCACGTTCGGCGCGCGCCAGCGGTGGCTGGCCACCTGCCGCGCGCTGAGCCGGGACTGGCCGGTGCTGGACGGGCCGGCGCGCTGGCGGCTCGGCGAGCTGACCGTGGCGTGGGAGGCGGTGGCGCCCGGTGCCCGGCGCGGTGCCGGTGCACCGGTCGGGCATGATCCTGCGGACGGCAGAGGGCCCCGGAGGTGAGCGTGGACGGACCGCCACCCGGCGGGGCGCGCCCCACGATCCGCGACATCGCGCGGCTGGCGGGGGTGTCCAAGGCGTCGGTCTCCTACGCCCTCAACGACCTGCCAGGCGTGTCGGCGGCCACCCGCCGGCGGGTGCTGGGCGCCGCCCGCGAGCTCGGGTGGCGCCCCAGCGCGGCCGCCCGCTCGCTGTCGAACGCCCGGGCGCACGCCGTGGGGCTGGCCGTGGCGCGCGACGTCCAGCTGCTGGGCGAGGAGCCGTACTACATGCGCCTGGTCGCCGGCATGGAGGGCGTGCTGGCCACCGAGTCGGTGTCGCTGCTGATGACGGTGGTGCCGGACGTGGACGCGGCGGTGGACGTGCTGCGCCGGTGGTGGCAGGAGCGGCGGGTGGACGGCGTGGTGCTCACCGACCTGCTCGTGGACGACCCGCGGCTGGCGCTGGTCACCGGGCTGGGCGTGCCGAGCGTGGTGCGCGGCGGCACGGGCGAGGACCTGCCGGGGATCGCGGAGGGCGCCACCACCGTGGCGGTGTCGGTGGAGGAGGAGCGCGAGCCGATCGCGCAGGTCGTCGGGCACCTGCTGGCGCGCGGTCACCGGCGGCTCGCGCGCGTCAGCGGGCCGCCGCAGTTCCGGCACACCCGCCGCCGGGACCGGGCCTGGCGGGAGGTCACGGCCGCGGCCCTGGGGGTGGCGCAGGAGGTCGTGGCCGCCGACTACACCGCACGGGGGGGCCTGGAGGCGACCCGGGAGCTGCTGGCGCGCCCGCAGCCGCCCACCGCGGTGCTGTACGACAACGACGTGATGGCCGCCACCGTGGTGGCCGAGCGGCGCTCCCTGGGGGTGCGGGTGCCCGGGGACCTGGCCGTGGTGGCCGGGGAGGACTCCATCCTGTGCCGGCTGGCCGGCCCGGCCATCACGGCGCTGCGCCGCGACGTCGTGGCCGACGGGGCGGCGACCGCCCGCCTGCTGCTGGAGCAGCTGGCGGGCCGGGCACCGGGCCCGCTGCACCTCGAGCCGCGCGAGCTGGTCGTGCGGGCGAGCTCGGGCGCGCGCCTCACGCCTCCAGCAGCAGGGTCGTGGGCCCGTCGTTGACCAGCTCGACGGCCATGTCCGCGCCGAAGCGGCCGGTGGCCACGTCCACGCCCTGAGCGCGCAGCGCGTCGGCGACGGCGGTGACCAGGGGCTCGGCGACGTGCGCCGGCGCGGCCGCCGACCAGCTGGGGCGCCGGCCCCTGCGGGTGTCGCCGTAGAGGGTGAACTGGCTGACCAGCAGGACCCCGGCCCCGGTCTCCAGCACGGAGCGCTCCCCGCGCAGCACCCGCAGCTGAGCGATCTTGCGGGCGGTGCGCTCGGCCTGCTCGGGGCCGTCGTCGTGGGTGACCCCCAGCAGGACGAGCAGCCCGGGGCCGTCCAGGGCGCCGACCTGCGCACCGTCGACGGTGACCCGGGCCCGGCTGACGCGCTGCACGACCGCTCTCACGAGGGGCAGCCTGGCGCACCGCCACCCGGGTGGACGAACGGGGTGCGTCCGGTGGACCGGACGCGTCGGACGGGTTTCGCGCCTACCATCGGGCGGTGCTCGACGTCCCCGTGGTCATCCCCCTGACGCTGCTCGCCCTGGGCGTGGGAGTGCTGAGCTGCCTGGTGCGGCCGCGCTGGGACGTCGTTGTGCTGACGGGGCTGCTCAGCGCGGTGTGGGCCCGGGTGAACGGCCCGGTGGAGGGGCGCGTCCTGCACACGTTCAGCCACAGCCGGGGGTTCACCGAGGCGGACGTCGTCTCGGTGCTGGCGCTGCTGGTGGTGGGCTCGGCGCTGCTGCGCTGCGCCCTGCGCAGCGCGCGGCGGTCCACCGGCGGGCGCGAGCGGGGAGCGTCCCCCGCGGGGGCTCACCAGGGGCCGTAGGGCCCCTGGCCGCGGTCGTCGCGGCGCGGACCGCGGCCGCCGCCGAACTGCCGCACGGCCGGGCGCACGTCGGCCATGTACACCGCGGCGGCGACCACGGAGACGATGCCCAGCAGGCCCGGCAGGCCCGCGGCGGAGATGGGCGGCAGGGACACGAAGCCGATGGCCGCGGCGACGGCCAGGATCGCGACCCAGAAGGTCTTGGTGCGCTTGCCGGCGGCGGTGAAGGCGCCGGCGGGGCGGCGCAGGGCGTCGACCAGGGCCCACGCCGTGAGGGCGAACGCCGCGAAGGCGATCACGAGGAGCACGCCGATCTGCACGGTGCCGACGAGGGAGGTCACGCAGGTCCTACGGTCGGCGGCCCCTCCGGGTTCCCCGCGCGGGGGTCCTCAGGCCCCGGCGCCCAGCAGTTCACCCAGGCGGCGGTAGCCGTCCCGCTCGGCCCGCCGCACCCGGTCCGGGTCGACGGCGGCGGCGGAGCCGGCGGCTCCTGCGGCGCGGGCGCCCCAGGAGTCGTCGGCGAGCAGGTCGTGCGCGTCGCGCAGGACGGCCAGGTCGTGCCGCAGCGCCGCGGCGTCGCCGGCCGCGCTGGAGCGGGCGACGGCGTCGAGGGCGCGCTCCACGTGGGGGCGGGCGTGGCGGTTGCGCACGGCGAGGGCGGTGACCACCCCGACGGCGACGCCCAGCAGGGTGTCCAGGGCGCGGTCGCCGGCCAGGCTCTCGAGCGGGGTGGCGCTCGGGCCGAGCCGCGTCAGCAGCAGGGACAGCGCCGTGATGGGCACGGTGCCCAGGGCGTAGTTGCGGGGCATGAGCAGCTCGACCACGAACATGCACGCGACGGTGGTCGCCCACAGCGAGGCGTCGCCGGCGGCGATCGGCACGAGGAGCGCGGCGAGCAGCAGCCCGGCGAGGGTGCCGAGGGCGCGCTGCACGGCGCGGCGGGTGGTGGCGCCCAGCGACGGGGACTGCAGCGCGGCGGCCGCGGCGACCGCGGCCCAGTAGGTGTGGCCCAGGCCCGCCGCGGCGGCGAGCACGGCGCTGGCGGCGCTCGCCACGCCCACGCGCAGGGCGGGCGCGTGCAGGACGGACGCCGGCCGCAGCGCGCCGGCGAGCGCCCGCAGCCGCCCGTCGCCGGCGGTGCCGTGCCCCAGGACCTCCGCGCGCGCGCCCGGGCGGGCGGGCACGGGCGGCAGGGGCCCGCGGCCGCGCAGCGCGGGCAGTGCGGCGCGGGCGGCGTCGACGTCGGCGGCGAGGACCCGCTGCCGGGGCACGGGGACGGGGCCCGCGGTGCGGGCGGGACCGGCGGCCGCGTGCAGCAGGCGCTCGGCGTGCGCGAGCCAGCGGGCGGGGCCGGTGGGGTCGCCCGCCGTGCGGGCGGCGCCGGGGGCCAGCACGTCCCACGCCCGGTGCACGGCGAGGGCGGCGGTGCCGTGCGCGGCGGGGTCGTGCACCGCCGCGAGCACGGCGCCCAGCGCCCGGGCGACGGCGTCGCGCTCGGGACCGTCGGGACGGCGCAGGCCGGGGGCGGCGGACACGCCCGCCGCGAACGCGGCGGAGGCGAGGGCGACGAGCACGACGGCGGGCAGGTCGGCGACGGTGAGGGGGGTGTGCGCGAGGGTGCCGGCGGCGAAGACGGGCATGAGCCCGCCGGGAGGGCCGGTGCGCACGGCGTCGCTGAGGAGCTTGGCCAGCAGGGCCACCACGGCGACGGCGAGCGCGGGCACGACCTCGGCGCCCCAGCCGCCGACCGGCAGGGCCCGCCCGGCCATCCCGGCGAGGGCACCGGTGAGCAGGGCGGCGCTCATGACGGCGCCGGCGGCCGCCTGGGTGCGCCGGCGCCGCGCGTACGGCTCGGCGCGGCCGTACAGGCCGGCCATCGCGCCGAAGGTGGCGGGGGCGGCGAGCAGCGGCGTGCCGGCGGCGAGCACGAGGGCCAGCGGGACCGCGGTCCACACCGCGGCGGCGCAGGCGTCGGCCCACGGGGCGGGGCCGGGTGCCAGGCGTCCCCAGCCGCGCACGGAGCGGGCGAGGTGGGTGAGGGCGGCGGTCGGCACCCCAGTATCTTAACGGGTGTTTCACCAGTGAAGCACCTCGGCTCCGACGGCTATCCTGGGCGGGTGAGCGAGCCCCTCCCCGACCCCCCGGCCGATCCTGCTGCGGACCCGGTCGACCGGGCCCGCGCCGAGTGGGCGGCGGTGCACCCGCAGCTCGACACCAGCCCCATGGCGGTGTCCGGCCGGTTGCGCCTGCTCGCGGCGGCCGTCGGCCGCGCCGCCGACGAGGTCGTGCGCGAGGAGGAGCTGACCCGCGCGGAGTTCGACGTGCTGTGCGCGCTGCGGCGCAGCCGGCGCCCGCTGACGCCGACGGGGGTCAGCGCCGCCACGCTCGCCTCCGGCGCCGCGACGACCAAGCGGCTGGAGCACCTGACGGCCCGCGGCCTGCTCGAGCGCACCCCCGACCCCCGCGACGGCCGGGCCAGCCGCCTGGCCCTGACCCCGGCCGGCACCGCCCTCGTCGACCGGGTGCTGCCCGCGGTGCTGGCCGCCGAGGGCCGCGCCACGGCCGCCCTGGACCCGCGGGCGCAGGAGGTCCTGGCCGGCCACCTGCGCACGCTGCTGGCCGCGCAGGGGTGAGGTGCGCGCCGGGGGTCAGCGCGCGCCGGGCAGCGCGTCCTCCACGGTGGCGACGCCCTCGCGGTAGCGGCGGGTGATCTCGTCGGTGCAGGCGTCCATGGCCTCCTGGACGCGGTGCCGGTCGGCCGACAGCTCCCCCTCCAGCTCCAGCAGCCGTTCGCGGGCCGCGGCGAGCTGGTCGTCGTCCATGGCGCTCAGGTCCGACAGGCGCGGGTCCGCGACGGCGGCCTCGGCACGCCGGCGGTGCTCGCCCACCCGGCTGGGCTGCACGGTGGTGTGCCGGCCCATGCCGTGGTTCGTGCGCCGGGGGTCGGCCAGCACGTCGGTGAGCCGGGCCACGAGCTCGGCGTCGCTGCGGGCGGCCGGCACGTCGGTGCCGCCGTCGACGTCGGAGCGCTGCTGCAGCTCGGCGCCCAGCAGGTCCAGGCGCCCCTGCAGCAGGCGCCGCGCGTAGGAGAGGTCGGCCTCCTCCTGCTCGGCCAGCGAGCGGCGCTCGCGCAGCTCGTCCAGGTCGATGGTCCGCAGGTCCGCCAGGAACTCGGGGGCCAGGACGCGGTCGAGCGCCCGCCGTCCGCCCCGCTGGTACCCGCTGACGTGCTCCTCGTCCATGCCGGCCTCCGCTCCCCGATCCATCTGATCGCTGTGAGCGACCAGCGCGCGACTGCGCGTGCGCGTTTCGAGGATAGGCCCACGACGCCGGTCAGGGGGCGACGACGACCTCCTGCGCGGCGGCCAGCGCTCGCGGGGCGTCCCCGGCGGCGGAACCCGCCAGGGCCAGCAGCGGCGCGTCCACCGGCACCGAGCGCTTGAGGACGGCCAGCGCCACCGGCCCCAGCTCGTGGTGGCGGGCGGCGGTGGTCACGCGCCCCACCGCCCGCTCCGGGCCGCCGGCGAGCACGACGTCGTCGCCGTGCGCGGGAAGGTCGTGCGTGGAGCCGTCCAGGTGCAGCAGCACCAGCCGGCGCGGCGGGCGCCCCAGGTTGTGCACCTTGGCGACGGTCTCCTGCCCGCGGTAGCAGCCCTTGTGCAGGTGCACGGCGGTGCGCAGCCAGTCCAGCTCGTGCGGGATGGAGCGCTCGTCGGTCTCCAGGCCCAGGCGCGGGCGCCACGCCTCCACGCGCAGCGCCTCGCTCGCCCAGGTGCCGGCCGGGCGGCGCCCGGCGGCGCGGGCGGCCAGCTCGCCGCGCGGCACGAGCACCTCGCGCCAGGGCCGCTCGGCGCCCGGGTGCAGGGGGGTGGGCACGGCGGCGTAGCTGGCGGTGTCGGCGGCGCCGCCCTCGTTCGCGGGCACCGCGCCCGGCCACGGGTCCACCCACACGGGCCCGTCCGCCGCGGTGGGCTCGCGGCTGGGCTCGCCGAGCACGGCCCACTCGGCGGTGACGTCCTCGACCTCCACGCGCAGCGCGAAGCGCATCTTCAGCAGCCAGGCGACCAGCGGCTCGCGCTCGCCGGGCTCGACGGTGATCCAGGTGGCGTCCCCGTCGTCCAGCAGGTGCAGGTCGTGCTCGACGCGGCCGGTCGGGGACAGCACGAGGCTCTCGGTGCTGGTGCCCGCGGGCAGCCCCGCCAGCGCCTGGCTGGTGGTGCTGTGCAGCCAGCTGAGCCGGTCGGGGCCGGTCAGGCGCACGACGCCGCGGTGGGACAGGTCCACGACGGCCTCGCCGCGCACGAGGGCGCGCTGCTCGGCCACCGGGTCGCCGTAGTGCCAGGCGACGCCGGCGTCGGGGCCCTCGGCGGCCACCGCGCCGGGCAGGTCCAGCAGCGGCGAGCGCCGGGCGGGGGCGGCCTCGGGCACGGCTGCGGGGGTGGGGGTGCTCACGACGACGCCTCCGTCTGGTCGGTGGGGTGGGCGGCGCGGCAGGCGGCGCAGCGCCCGCGCAGCACCAGGTGGGTCACGTCCGCGGCGAACCCGGTGCGGTGCAGCACGTCGCCGGCCAGGCCGGCGGCCGCCTGCGCGGGCGCCTCGGCCACGCTGCCGCAGCCCTCGCACACCAGGTGCAGGTGCCCGCCGTGCTCGACGGCGTGGAACGACTCCGCGCGCCGCTCCAGCGCCGTGCGCGCGAGCAGTCCCAGCTCCTCCAGCAGGGTCAGTGCCCGGTACACGGTGGAGGCGTCGACGGCGGGAGCGCCGGCCTCGGCGCGCAGGGCGGTGACGACGTCCTCGGGCGTGGCGTGGCCCAGCCGGCGCACGACGGCCAGGACGCGCTCGCGCTGGGGGGTCAGCCGCAGCCCGCGGGTGTGCAGCACCTGGGCCAGCGGGGTGGGCGCGCCGGGCGTCAGGGCACCCGCTTGAGCCGGGCCGAGGCGTAGCTGCGCATCGGGTGGCCGTCGAGGGCGACGTCGAGGGCCCAGAGCAGGTCGCCCTCCACGAGGCCGTACACGCGCGTGGCGGCGGTGTACTCGTGGGCGGTGGTCGTGCGGGCCACCACGTCGGTGGACAGGTCGATGCGCGGGCCGGTGGCCGTGCCGACGAGGACCTCCACGACGCCGGTGGGGTGCGCGAGCAGCACCTCCAGCTCCACCGGGCGCGGGCCGTCGGCGGGTGCGGGGGCGGCCGGGTCCAGCGGCTGCGGGCGCCAGTAGCCGGTCTCGACGTCGAGGGGGTCGGTCGTGTTCCCCTCCTCGTCCAGGGCCCACGTGGTGGAGGTGTAGCTGAGGAAGTCGCGGCCGTCGTGGCTGAACTCCACGACCTGCCCGAACCGGGTGTCCGCGCCGCGGGCGGGGTGACCGAGCACGCCGGCACCCTCCCAGCGGCCCAGCAACCAGGACAGCGGGACCAGCGGCAGGGGCGTGTCGGTGCGCAGGGGGACGGGAGCGCCTGCCACGGGTCAGCGCTGTCCCTTGAACAGGCGGTACACCACGAAGCCGGCGAACCACGCGATCACGATGCTGACCACGATCAGCAGGACGAGGAAGAACACTTCGAGGGCGTGCACGCGGCGAGCCTAACCCTCGCGGCACCGCTCGGGGCCGCCGACGTGGGCGGCCTCACGCCCGGCCCCGCGCGGAGGGGACCGAGGGGGGACCGGGGAGGGTCACAGCAGCAGCAGGCGCCCCACCAGGTAGGCGCCACCGCCGGCGAGGCAGACCGGGGCGGCCGCCACCGCGAACGCCGCCGGCAGCGCGCCGGCGGCCGGCAGGCGCGCCGAGTGCGCGCGCCAGGCCGAGACGGCCACCCCCGCGCCGGCGCCGGCGATCAGGCCCGCCACGGCCCAGCGGGCGGGCGGGACGATCCCGGCCCCGCCCAGGGCCACGGTCGCCGAGCCGGCCAGCCAGCCCGTCAGGGCCCCCGCCGCGACGGCGGCCGGCCCGGCCACGCGCAGCGGCCAGCTCGTGGCGCAGACCGCGGCGGCGGCGCAGACCGCGACCAGCACGACGGGCGCCAGGGGCGCACCGGCGTAGGTGGCGGGCACGGCGGTCCAGCAGGCGGCCAGGACGCCGAGCGCCTGGCCGGTGACGGCGCCGCTGACCGACTCCACGAGCCGGGGACGGCCGTCGCGACGGGCCAGCTGGTGCACGAACGCGGCCAGCAGGGCCAGGGCCGCGACGGCGGGCACCCCGGCCAGGGGGCCGGCCCCCAGCGCGTCCCGGTCGGCGCCCACCACCGCCGTGCCGGTGGCGACGGCTCCCAGGCCGGCGAGCACGACGACCGCGGTCGTGCCGCGCGGGGAGGGCAGGCTCAGCAGGGCCGGCCAGCCCACCGCCACCAGCGCCACCAGCAGGGCCAGGGCCAGGGCGAGCGCGAACGGGCCGGCGAAGGCGGCCAGCGCGACGAGGACGGCCAGGGCCAGGGTGGTCGTCGCCGTCGCCGCAGGTGTCACGGCGCGATCCTCCCGCACGCGCCGCCGCGGTGGGCGGGCGGTGGGGCGCGGGCGGGGACGCCGCCCGGGCGGGCGGCCGTTAAGCTGCCCGCTCGGCGGGCCGCCCGGGCGGCCCGGGCGCACGGACGGGGGGCGAGACGGCGGGTGGCCCAGATCCTCGTGCTGACCAACGCGCTGACCCCCTCGAGCGACGTGCTGCCGGCGCTGGGGCTGCTGCCGCACAGCGTCCGCGTCCTGCCGGCGGAGGCGTCGGTGCTGGTGGACGGCCCCGCCGGGGACGCCGTCCTGGTCGACGGCCGGCGCGAGCTCGCCGCGGCCCGCTCCCTGTGCCGGGTGCTGCGGGCCACCGGGCTGACGCAGCCCCTGCTCCTGGTGCTCACGGAGGGCGGCATGGCGGCGGTCGCCGCCGACTGGGGCGCCGACGACGTGCTGCTGGACACGTGCGGTCCCGCGGAGCTGGACGCGCGCCTGCGCCTGGCCGCCGGGCGCAGCCGCCTCGCCGCGGTGGAGGAGGTGCCCGACGGCGGTGCCGGGGAGATCCGCGCGGGTGACGTCGTCATCGACGAGAGCGCCTACTCCGCGCGGGTGCGCGGACGCCAGCTGGACCTGACCTACAAGGAGTTCGAGCTGCTCAAGCACCTCGCGCAGCACCCCGGGCGGGTCTTCACCCGCGCGCAGCTGCTGCAGGAGGTGTGGGGCTACGACTACTTCGGGGGCACCCGCACCGTCGACGTCCACGTGCGGCGGTTGCGGGCCAAGCTGGGCGCCGAGCACGAGGGGGCCATCGGCACGGTGCGCAACGTGGGCTACCGGTTCGTCTCCAGCGGCCGCGAGGACGGCGGCGCGCTGGACGCGGCGACCCTGGACGAGGCGCCCGGCCCGCTGGGCGAGCAGGGGCCCGGCGACGCGGGCGCCCTGCCCGGCGCGGCGCGGCCGCGGTGAGCGGGGTGAGCGCCACGGTCGTGGCCGGCGCCCTGACGCCCGAGGTCCGCGAGGAGGTGCGACGGCTGGCGGCCGCGGCGTCGGCGGCCGACGGCGCGGACGCCCTGAGCGAGGACGCGCTGCTGCGCGCGCGCACGGGTGCCGACGAGGTGCGCCACGTCCTGCTGCGCGCTCCCCGGCCGGGGTCCGCGGACCCCGCCCCGGTGGGGTACGCGCAGCTGGCCGAGGCCGGCGCGGACCTGGCCGGCGAGCTGCTCGTGCACCCGCACGCGCGCGGGCGCGGTCACGGGCGCGCCCTGCTGGGCCTGGTGCGCGAGCTGGCGGCGGGGCGGCGGGTGCTGCTGTGGGCCCACGGCGACTCCCCCGCCGCCGCGGCGCTGGCTGCGGGGGACGGGTGGGTGCGCACCCGCGAGCTGCTGCGCCTGCACCGCCCGGTCGCGGGCCTGGCGGAGCTGGCCGAGCCGGAGCTGTCGGCGGGCGTGGTGGTGCGCCCGTTCGTGCCGGGCGCCGACGACGAGGCGTGGGTGGCCCTGAACGCCGCGGCCTTCGCCACGCACCCCGAGCAGGGGCGCTGGGGCGTGCACGACCTGCGCCTGCGCCTGGCGGAGCCGTGGTTCGACCAGTCGCCGTTCCTGGTGGCGCAGGCCGGCGAGGGGCTGCTGGGGTTCTGCTGGATGAAGGTCCAGCCGCACGCCTCTGAGCTGTACGTGCTGGGGGTGCACCCGGCGGCGGCGGGGCGCGGGCTGGGCCGGGCGCTGCTGGTGCGCGGGCTGCGCGCGGTCGCCGCTCCGGGTGCGCCCGGCGAGGTGGAGCTGTACGTGGACGGCGACAACGTCCCCGCGGTGCGGCTGTACGAGGGCCTGGGGTTCACCCGGGCCGCCGTGGACGTGCAGTACGCGAGCGCACCGGCGCCCTGAGCGCCGTCCCCGGCCCGCCGGCCCGTCCCGTCCACCGGCCGTCCACCGGGGTGTCGCCTCCTCGTCACCGCCCGTGCGGGTGCCGCGCCCGTTCGGGGCTCGCGCCCCGTCCGGTGGCAGGATGAACCCCATGACGGCGACGACCCGGGCCGGTTCTGCCGCCCCGCTCCCTGCGATCCCCCGCTCCGACGATGCCGTGGAGCTCCCCGAGGACCGCTTCGCCGACCGGGAGGTCTCCTGGCTGGCGTTCAACGAGCGCGTGCTGGAGATGGCGGAGGACCCGAGCACCCACCTGCTGGAGCGGGCCCGGTTCCTGTCGATCTTCGCCAACAACCTCGACGAGTTCTTCATGGTCCGGGTCGCCGGGCTCAAGCGCCGCATCGCCACCGGCCTGGCCGTCACCGCCGCCAGCGGCCTGGAGCCGCGCGAGGTGCTGGACGCCATCTCGGTGTGCGCCCACGAGCTGACCGAGCGCCACGCGAACGCCTTCCTGGAGGGCGTGCGCCCGGCGCTGGCCGAGGCCGGCATCACGATCGTGCGCTGGGACGAGCTGTCGCCCAACGAGCAGGTGCGCCTGCACGGCTTCTTCCGCGACCAGGTGTTCCCGGTGCTGACGCCCCTGGCGGTGGACCCGGCGCACCCGTTCCCGTACATCTCGGGGCTGTCGCTGAACCTGGCGGTGGTGGTGCGCAACCCGACCACCGACAAGGAGCACTTCGCGCGGGTGAAGGTGCCGCCGCTGCTGCCGCGGTTCGTGGCGGTGGCGCAGGCGGACGGCGACGACACCCGCTCCGCGCGCTTCGTGCCGCTGGAGGACGTCATCTCCGTGCACCTGGACCAGTTGTTCCCGGGCATGGAGGTCGTGCAGCACCACACGTTCCGCGTCACCCGCAACGAGGACCTCGAGGTCGAGGAGGACGACGCGGAGAACCTCCTGCAGGCGCTGGAGAAGGAGCTGCTGCGCCGCCGCTTCGGGCCGCCGGTGCGCCTGGAGGTCGCCTCGGACATCGACCCGACCGTGCGCGACCTGCTGGTGCGCGAGCTGGGCGTGGCCGAGCAGGAGGTGTACGAGCTGCCCGAGCCGCTGGACCTGCGCGGGCTGGGCGACATCGCCGACATCGACCGCCCGGAGCTGAAGTACCCGAAGTTCGTGGCGCGCACGCACCGCGACCTGACGGACGGCGCCGAGACCGCCAAGCCCTCGGACGTGTTCGGCGCGATCCGCAACCGCGACGTCCTGCTGCACCACCCGTACGACTCGTTCTCCACGAGCGTGCAGGCGTTCCTGGAGCAGGCGGCCACGGACCCGCGCGTGCTGGCCATCAAGCAGACCCTGTACCGCACCTCGGGGGACTCCCCGATCGTCGACGCGCTCATCGACGCGGCTGAGGCCGGCAAGCAGGTGCTGGCCCTGGTGGAGATCAAGGCCCGCTTCGACGAGCAGGCGAACATCACGTGGGCCCGCAAGCTGGAGCAGGCCGGCGTGCACGTGGTGTACGGCCTGGTGGGCCTGAAGACCCACGCGAAGCTGAGCCTGGTGGTGCGCCAGGAGTCCGGCGGCCTGCGCCGCTACTGCCACGTGGGCACGGGCAACTACAACCCCAAGACCGCCCGGATGTACGAGGACCTGGGCCTGCTGACCGACGACCCCCAGGTCGGCGAGGACCTGACGCGCCTGTTCAACCAGCTGTCGGGGTACGCGCCGAAGACCGCCTACAAGCGCCTGCTGGTGGCGCCGCGCTCGCTGCGCACCGGGCTGGTGGACCGCGTGGACCGCGAGATCGACAACCACCGCCAGGGCCTGCCCGCGGGCGTGCGGATCAAGGTGAACTCCATCGTCGACGAGGCGCTGATCGACGCGCTGTACCGCGCCTCGCAGGCGGGGGTGCCGGTGGACGTGGTGGTGCGCGGCATCTGCGCGCTGAAGCCGGGCGTGCCGGGGCTGAGCGAGAACATCCGGGTGCGCAGCATCCTGGGCCGCTTCCTGGAGCACAGCCGCATCTTCTGGTTCGCCTCCGGCGGCGACCCGGTGGTGATGATCGGCAGCGCGGACATGATGCACCGCAACCTGGACCGGCGCGTGGAGGCCGTGGTGCGCCTGACGGACCCGCGCCACGTGCGGGAGGTCTCGCAACTGCTGGACGAGTGCATGAGCGACTCCACCGCCTCGTGGCACCTGGACGCGGAGGGGGCGTGGACGCGCCACCACCTGGACTCCGACGGCCGCCCGCTGAGGGACCTGCAGGAGCACATCATCGCGACCCGCCCCGGGCGGCGACCGTCCGCGCGGCGCCGGTGACGCCGCCCGCCGCCGGCACCGCCGCACCCGCCGACGTGGAGGCGGCGGGGTGCGTGGTGGTGCGCCGCTCCCGCGGCGGTGAGCCGCAGGTGCTGCTGGTGCACCGGCCGGCCACGCACCGCCACGGCCGGGACTGGTCCTGGCCCAAGGGCAAGCTGGAGGACGGCGAGCCGCACGCGGTGGCCGCGGTGCGCGAGACGCTGGAGGAGACCGGCTGCCGCGTGCAGCTGACCCGGCCGCTGCCGCAGCTGCGGTACCGCGTGGCGGACGGGCGCCGCAAGCGGGTGCGCTACTGGCTGGCGTTCACCGCCCCCGGCGAGCAGGCGGGCACGCCGTCGCCGGAGGAGGTGGACGAGGTCCGCTGGTGCAGCGGGCAGGAGGCCCGGGAGCTGCTGACGTACCCGCACGACGTGCGGGTGCTGGACGCCGCCCTGGACGCGGCCCGGGTGCGCACGTGGCCGCTGGTGGTGCTGCGCCACGCCAAGGCGGTGGCGCGCGCCCGGTGGAGCGGCCCGGAGGACTCCACCCGCCCGCTGCTGGACCGGGGCCACGAGCAGGCGCACGCGCTGGCCCCGCTGCTGGCCTGCTTCGACGTGCGCGAGGCGGTGACCTCGCCGTGGGCGCGCTGCGTGCAGACGCTGCTGCCCGCGGCGGACACGGCCTCGTGGCGGGTGCGCGAGGAGGAGGCGCTCAGCGAGGACGGCTTCGAGGCCGACCCGTCGGGGGCCGGCGCGGTCGTGGACGGGTTGCTGGCCGGCGGGCGCGGGGCGGTGCTGTGCTCGCACCGCCCGGTGCTGCCGGCGCTGCAGCAGCGGCTCGCGGAGCTCGCGCAGGACGCGGACGACCGGGCGCTGCTGCTGGGCAAGCTCGCCAAGGGCGAGTTCACCGTGGCGCACGTGAGCGGCCGGGGCGCGGAGGCGCGCGTGGTGGCGGTGGAGCGGCACCAGCCGGCCGTCGGGCACTGACCGGAGCAGCGGCCGGGCGGGCTCGCACCCGGGCCTCGAGCCTCGGGCCACGGGCCTCGAGCACCTGACTGGACCGCAAGTGGTTCCGCAGTGACGGATTGTGACCCCCTTCACTCGTTCACCTGGTGGTCAGCGCAGCGTCCCGCACCCGCCGCCGATCAGCCCGCCCCGGTTAACCCCCCGTTCACTGTCGCCGGGGTATCACGTCACTTGAGCTGCTTACCGTCTTCGCACGTCAGACCCCGGCCGGCGCTCCACCGCGCCTGCCCGTCGAGCGAAAGCGAGCCTCATCCGTGAACCGCAGGACCTTCCGCCGTGCCGCCGTCCCGGCCGCCCTCGCCCTGACCCTGGGCCTCGCCGCGTGCAGCGGCGAGAACGAGACGACCACCACCGGCAGCGAGGGAGCGAACGCCTCGGACCTCAGCGGCAGCATCGCCGGCGCCGGGGCCAGCACCCAGACCGCCGCGCAGCAGGCGTGGGCGGCCGGCTTCAACGAGACGAACCCCGACGTCACGGTGAACTACGACCCGGTCGGCTCCGGGGCGGGGCGCGAGCAGTTCCTCAACGGCGGCGTGCCCTTCGCCGGCTCCGACGCCTACCTCGACGAGGAGGAGCTGGCGGCCTCCGAGGAGCGCTGCGCCGGCGGCAACGCGATCGACCTGCCGGTCTACGTCTCCCCCATCGCCGTGGCCTACAACCTGCCCGGCGTGGAGAACCTGCAGCTCTCGCCGACCACCCTGGCGAACATCTTCAACGGCACCATCACCACCTGGAACGACCCGGCGATCGCCGCCGACAACCCGGGCGTGACCCTGCCGGACACGCGCGTGAACCCGGTGCACCGCTCCGACGACTCCGGCACCACGGAGAACTTCACCGACTACCTGCACGCGACCGCCCCCGAGGCGTGGACCGCCGAGCCCGACGGCGAGTGGCCGCTGCAGACCGGCGAGGCCGCGCAGGGCACCTCCGGCGTGGTCCAGGCCATCGGCGCCGGCGAGGGCTCCATCGGCTACGCCGACGAGAGCCAGGTCGCCGCCAGCGACCTGCAGGCCGCCTCCCTGAAGGTCGGCGAGAGCTGGGTCGCCCCCGGCGCCGAGGCCGTCGCCACCGCGCTGGACACCTCCAGCCGCGTCGAGGGCCGCCCCGAGGGCGACATCGCCATCGAGATCGACCGCACCACCACCGCGGACGGCGCCTACCCGCTGTACATCGTCTCCTACGCGATCGCCTGCACCGCGTACGAGGACGCCACCCAGGGCGAGCTCGTCAAGTCCTACCTGACCTACGTCACCAGCGAGGAGGGTCAGCAGGTCGCGGCGGAGCGCGCCGGGTCCGCCCCCATCTCCGACACGCTGCGCGAGGACATCACCACCTCGCTGGACATGATCGGCGCCTGAGCCCGATCCTCGACCGCACAGGGGCGGACGGCCGGCACGGCCGTCCGCCCCTTCCCGCACCAGGCGCGGCCCGCACCGCGCACCGCCCCCGCACCAGGAGGACCCCCGGGTGAGCACCCCGACGCAGCAGCCGACTCGAGACCCCGGACCGGGCGGGAGAGGCGGCATCGCCACCGGCACGACCCGCAAGGGCGACGCCGTCTTCAAGGGCACCTCCACGGGCGCCGGTGTGATCATCCTGCTCGTCCTGGCGGGTGTCGCGGCCTTCCTGATCGGCCAGTCCATCCCCGCCCTGACGGCCTCGCCCGAGGACCTGCCGGAGGGGCAGACGGTCACCGCGTACGTGTGGCCGCTGCTGTTCGGCACCGTCCTGGCCGCCGTCATCGCCCTGCTGGTCGCCACCCCGATCGCGGTGGGGATCGGCCTGTTCATCTCGCACTTCGCACCGCGCCGCGCCGCGCAGACCCTCGGGTACCTCGTCGACCTGCTGGCCGCCGTGCCCAGCATCGTCTACGGCATCTGGGGCGCCGTGGTGCTGTCCGCGTGGCTGGTGCCGATCTACCAGTGGCTGGAGCGCAACGCAGGCTTCCTGCCGTTCTTCGAGGGGCCGGCCCTGCCCTCGGGCCGCACGATGCTCACCGCCGGCCTGGTGCTGGCGGTGATGATCCTGCCGATCATCACCGCCCTGTCGCGCGACGTCTTCCTGCAGACGCCGCGGCTGCACGAGGAGGCCGCCCTGGCCCTGGGCGCCACTCGCTGGGAGATGATCCGGTACGCCGTGATCCCCTACGGCCGCTCCGGCGTCGTCAGCGCCGCGATGCTCGGCCTGGGCCGCGCGCTCGGCGAGACGATGGCGGTGGCGCTGGTGCTCTCCGGCGCCCGCATCGTCACGTTCGACCTCATCGGCGCCGCCAACCCGCTGACGATCGCCGCGAACATCGCGCTCGCGTTCCCCGAGTCCTCGGGCCTGACCACGAACACCCTCATCGCCAGCGGCTTGGCCCTGTTCGTCATCACCTTCCTGGTGAACTTCGTCGCCCGCTGGATCGTCTCGCGCTCCGGAGCCAAGGCATGACCACCACCACCGGCAAGTCCCCCCGCGAGGGGCTGATGTCCGTCGACCTGCCGCTGACGAAGGCCGCCCTGCCGGGCTGGACGCCGTGGGCGCTGCTGGTCGCCGCCGCCGTGATCGCCACGGCGGTCCTGCTGCCCGGCGGCACGTCGATCGCAGCCGTCGCGGTCCTGACCGCGATCCTGCACCTGGTCCTGACCGGCGCCGTCTCCGGCGCCAAGGAGGGCAGCCGCAAGGCCAAGGACCGCCTCGTCACCGCCCTGGTGACGATCGCCTTCCTGCTGGCGATGGTGCCGCTGGTCTCCGTCGTGTGGACGGTCGTGTCCAACGGCGCCGCCCGCTTCGACGCGACCTTCTTCACCTGGTCGATGCAGGGCGTCGTCGGCGAGGGCGGCGGGGCGCTGCACGCCATCTGGGGCACCGTCATCGTCACCCTCGTGGCGACGGTCATCTCCGTGCCGATCGGCCTGCTCACGGCCGTCTACCTGGTCGAGTACGGCGGCAGGTCCGCCCTGGCGCGCGCCATCACCTTCCTCGTCGACGTCATGACGGGCATCCCGTCCATCGTCGCCGGCCTGTTCGTGGCGGCCCTGTTCGTGATCCTCGTGGGCCCCGGCACGAAGCTGGGCATCATGGGTTCCATCGCCCTGGCCGTCCTGATGATCCCCGTGGTGGTCCGCTCCACCGAGGAGATGCTCAAGCTGGTCCCCAACGACCTGCGCGAGGCGGCGTACGCGCTGGGCGTGCCGAAGTGGCGCACGATCATCAAGGTCGTCCTGCGCACCAGCATCTCGGGCATCGCCACCGGGATCACGCTGGCCGTGGCCCGCGTGGCCGGGGAGACCGCCCCGCTGCTGGTGACGGTCGGCACGACGGTCGCGACGAACTTCAACCCGTTCGAGGGCCGCATGTCCACGCTGCCGGTGTACGCCTACTACAGCTACACCCAGCCCGGGGTGCCGCCGCAGCCCGGGATCGACCGGGCCTGGACGGCGGCGCTGGTCCTCATCATGCTGGTGATGGCGCTGAACCTCGTCGCCCGGCTGATCTCCCGCTTCTTCTCCCCCAAGGCCGGTCGCTGAGCGGCTCCCGCCGGCGCACCCCGACCCAGATCGACCAAGGAGCCGACGTGGCCAAGCTCATCGACGTGAGCGACCTGAACATCTACTACGGCGACTTCCTCGCCGTGGAAGCCGTCAACATGACCATCGAGCCGCGGGCCGTGACCGCGCTCATCGGTCCGTCCGGCTGCGGGAAGTCCACCTTCCTGCGCTCGCTGAACCGCATGCACGAGGTCATCCCCGGCGCCCGCGTCGAGGGCAAGGTCGTCATGGACGGCCAGGACCTCTACGACAAGGACGTCGACCCCGTCTCGGTGCGCCAGCACATCGGCATGGTCTTCCAGCGGCCCAACCCGTTCCCGACGATGTCGATCTACGAGAACGTCGCCGCCGGCGTGCGCCTGAACGCCAAGCGCATGAAGAAGAGCGACATGGACGACCTCGTGGAGTCCTCGCTGCGCGGCGCGAACCTCTGGACCGAGGTCAAGGACCGCCTCGACAAGCCCGGCATGGGCCTGTCCGGCGGTCAGCAGCAGCGCCTGTGCATCGCCCGGGCCATCGCGATCCGCCCGTCGGTGCTGCTGATGGACGAGCCGTGCTCGGCCCTGGACCCCATCTCCACCCTCGCCGTGGAGGACCTCATCGGTGAGCTGAAGAACGAGTACACGATCGTGATCGTGACCCACAACATGCAGCAGGCCGCCCGCGTGTCCGACCAGACGGGCTTCTTCAACCTGGCCGGCATCGGCAAGCCCGGCAAGCTCGTGGAGATCGACAGCACCTCGACGATCTTCTCCAACCCGTCGCAGAAGGCGACCGAGGACTACATCTCCGGCCGCTTCGGCTGATCGGTCCTCACCCGCACGACGAAGCGCCCGGTCGCGTCCTTCCAAGGACGCGACCGGGC
>NZ_JBKBCT010000179.1:0-570 GCF_050871525.1 Kineococcus auxinigenes
CCCCCCCCCCCCCCCCCCCCCCCCCCCCCCCCCCCCCCCCCCCCCCCCCCCCCCCCCCCCCCCCCCCCCCCCCGTCCTCGTTGCGCCTGCCCCGGCGTGCGCGAGGACGCGCACCGGCAGCCGGAGGGCTCCACCACCTGCTGCACCGGTCGTGACGGGCCGTCGCGGCCCTCACCCGGTCGGAGCAGTCGGCGAGGCGCGGGAGAGCGACGATCCTCACGCCGAGTCATTTTTCCATGAATCATGGAGCATTTGAGGCGTCACCCCTCAAGACCTCCGGCGGGGAACCGAAATCAATAGTGCGAATAACCTTCCTCCCCCCCAGGAAATGAGATTCTGATGCGTTTCTCCCGCGCGATCGCCACCGCCGTGGCCACCGCCGCCCTGGCCGGGTCCGCCGCCGTGTGCGTGCCCGCCTCCGCCGCGACGGCCTCGACCGTCGCCATCAACGCGGGCGGCAGTGCGCTCACCGCCTCGGGCACCTCCTACAGCGCCGACAAGGGCAGCATCGGTGGCCGCACCTCCACCACCACCGTGGCCAGCGGCACCACCGACAGCGCCCTGTACCAG